>JAGAIK010000334.1 GCA_017626625.1 Roseburia sp. | reverse complement strand
TGACGGATATCCGTAAAATTATGTTTGCCGCAGGTGGGGCAGGCAATCTGGTGCTCCTCAATGAAGTTTTTCATATCCTCCTGGGACCAACCGTCCACCGAGCCGTCTAAGGTAATGTCATTTTCCTCTGCGAAATCTTCGATTAATTTGTCCGCACGGAAACGCTCAT
The DNA here is from genome assembly GCA_017626625.1 of Roseburia sp. Taxonomy (GTDB): domain Bacteria; phylum Bacillota; class Clostridia; order Lachnospirales; family Lachnospiraceae; genus Roseburia. The sequence continues at coordinate 1,519 of JAGAIK010000334.1, read as the reverse complement.
GGCATTCCTTACAGTCCATCAGCGGGTCGGAAAATCCGCCTAAATGTCCGGACGCCACCCAGGTCTGGGGATTCATTAAAATCGCACAGTCCACACCTACGTTATAAGGATTTTCCTGAATGAATTTCTGCCACCATGCACGTTTTACGTTGTTTTTCAACTCCACGCCAAGGTTTCCGTAATCCCATGTATTTGCAAGTCCTCCGTAAATCTCAGAACCCGGATATACAAATCCTCTTGATTTTGCCAGTGCTACAATTTTGTCCATTGATTTTTCCATAAAAAAATTCCTCGCCTTCCTTATTTCTCACCTGCGGAAGTTCTACCCCGCAATGCTTTCTTTTTTTCAAATGTATGTTTTACAAATGGTGCTTTCTGCTTTTTTCAATGTATGTTTTACTTATAAATGATATAGGTATAAACGTCTGTCTCAAAAGAACCGTCATCCGCCGCAGATACCGAAACCTCGGACATCTCCGTACTCTCATTTACCGTCTCACTGTCCTCTGCCGCACTGCCGTATGCTTTCCGGATAGAAACGGTGTCATTTCCCGTCAGTTTCACATTTTCATTAGAAACATAGCAGATATCCCCCGCCACCTGCACATCGGTATTTGCCTTGATAATCACTACCTTCAAATCCTCTGTGGCATAGATTTCCTTGGTGGTGGCACTGCCCGTCACCTTTCCGTCCTCTACCTTGGAAAAATCGGTTTTAAAATCATACCCGGCAGCCAGCGCCTTAACGATTTTCCCCTGATAAAGCTCAATGCCGTTAAACTCGGTGTAATCCTCCGTTGTCTTATATTTCATGGTAAGCTTTGCCTTGCCGTCTTCCACCTTTAATTCCTCTAGGGAGACGCTGCCCTTTCCGTGTTCCCCGGTATAGCTGTCCACTTCCTCTTCGATAAAGGTTTCTAACTCTTCCTCACTATAATAACCTGCATCCAGAGTCTCCACATCCACGGAAACCACGCCGCCCTTTTTATCCACATAGACTAAATTCTGCTCTGAGGAAACGGACGTCCCACAGCCTGCAAGCATACCTGCGCCTAATAAAATGCAAAGGCACATCCAAGTAAATTTTTTCATTGTAAATTTTCCACTCCTTACTTATTCCGGTAATCTTTGATATTATACTATTTTCGGAATACGATTTCAACTGCTAAAATTTGCTTTCGGACGGTTCCCCTGCCCCCCGCTCCGGCGTGCAGAAGGACATTTCCTCTAAAATTTTCAAAGACTTAAAGGAATGGTCAAGGTAACGTTTCCGATAGCTTTTCATCACGGCAAGGAGCTGTTTTAACACCGGTTCGCTGACAGAAAAGGTATATAGCTTTTCCACTTTAGAGGAAATAATATACTGCATGGCATAAAGAGTGGAATCCTCTAACAAAAAGCTGTCTCCCCGGCGGGCATCCGTCTCCTTAGCGCCGTCGGCGGCTTTTCCGCAGGAATCACAATAGCACCCTCCCCTTTCTGTAAAAAAATAGTGAAGGTTCTGCTTTTCCCCGCATTT
>JAGAIK010000333.1 GCA_017626625.1 Roseburia sp. | reverse complement strand
GTATTACTCCCACTATGCCTTAGCCCACAAGCTGTACCAGTCTCTTACCAGCAGCGTCAATGAAGAGGTCAGCGATGACGAGGCGAGGGTGATTGAACTGATGCAGATTTTTGTGAAGGACGAAACAAAGGCGTCGGAGGTGGCGGCGAAGCTTGCGAACGGCGATGATTTTGCGTCCGTGGCGAATAATTACAACCAGCTTTCGGCAATCCAGGTGACGGTGGCGCGGGACGAACTGCCGGAGGAAGTGGAGCAGGTTGCCTTTCAGTTAGACGACGGCGAGACTTCCGGAAAAATACAGACCGACAGCGGTTATTATTTTGTGAAATGCCTGAACAAATACAACGAGGAACTGACGGAGGCAAACAAGTCCAACATTGTGGAGAAAAGGGAAAAAGAGGCGTTTGATGATGTTTACAGCGCCTATGTTTCCGGGCTTTCCTCGGATTTGAATCAGGAGCTGTGGGACAATTTGGAGTTAGATACCAGTGGGGCAATCTCCACGGACAGCTTTTTTGAAGTATTTGAAAAATATTTTACGGATTAGACAGAGGTGTTAGAAGTATGACAAAGGATATGACAGTCGGCTCTCCCATGAAGCTGATTTTGGGATTTTCGGTACCGCTGCTGTTTGGATTTTTATTTCAGCAGTTTTATAACCTGATGGACACCCTGATTGTGGGACGTTTCTTAGGGGTGGACGCCTTAGCGGCGGTAGGTTCCACCGGGGCGCTGAATTTTTTAATCATAGGATTTTGCATGGGAGTCTGCAACGGATTTGCCCTCCCCTTGGCGCACAGGTTTGGGGCAGGGGATTACCGGGGACTGCGGGCGTTCATGATGAATGCCGTTTATTTAGCGGTGGTGTTTGCAGCGGTCATGACGGTGGTGACGGTGGTATTCTGCCGCCCGATTCTGAAATTGATGCAGACGCCGGAGAACATCATAGACGGGGCGTACAGCTATATTGTAATTATTTTTATCGGGATTCCGGTGACGTATCTCTATAACCTGGTGGCGGGAATTATCCGCTCCCTGGGGGACAGCAAAACTCCGGTGGTATTCCTGGTGCTTGCCTCCGTGTTAAATATTGTGTTGGACATTGTATTTATCGTAGGCTTTCACACCGGCGTATCGGGAGCGGCGCTTGCCACCGTCATTTCCCAGGGAGTGTCCGGTGTGGGCTGCCTGATTTACAGTTGGAAAAAATTTGATATCCTGCATCCGGATTCCATGGAGCGCAGCGTCAACTATTCTTATATGAAAACTCTCTGCGGCATGGGAGTTCCCATGGGGCTGCAGTATTCCATCACCGCCATCGGAAGCGTGATTTTACAGAGTGCGGTCAATACCTTAGGCTCTGACGCAGTGGCGTCCATGACAGCCGGCAGCAAAATCGGCATGTTTTTCTGCTGCCCCTTTGATGCGCTTGGCTCCACCATGGCAACCTACGGCGGACAGAATGTGGGCGCTAAGAAGTTAGACCGCATTTCCGCAGGGCTGAAATCCTGTTCCGTTCTGGGGGTTGGCTATTCTGTCCTTGCCTTTGGAATCCTGGCTCTTACGGGGCGGCAGTTGGCATTGTTCTTTGTGGAGAGTGCGGAGACGCAGGTCATTGACAATGTCTATTTATTTTTGCTGATTAACAGTGCGTTTTATATTCCCCTTGCCTTTGTCAATATTGTGCGTTTCCTGATTCAGGGCATGGGCTACAGTAAATTTGCAATCTTGGCAGGGGTCTGCGAGATGGTGGCAAGAGCCCTGGTGGGCTTCGGATTCGTCCCCGTCTTTGGTTTCCCTGCTGCCTGCTTTGCAAGCCCCGTGGCATGGATTTTTGCCGATGCCTTTTTATTCCCGGCATACTTCCATGTGTTTAAAAAGACAAAGAAAATGCTGAATATAGCATAAATTATTTTGAAACAGTAAATCAACATATAAGATAAGGAAAAGCAACATGAGCATATTAAACGTAGAACATTTAACCCACGGCTTTGGCGACCGGGCTATCTTTGACGACGTGTCCTTCCGCCTGTTAGCGGGAGAGCATATCGGCTTAGTGGGTGCCAACGGCGAAGGAAAATCTACTTTTATGAATATCGTCACCGGAAAACTGCAGCCGGACGAGGGAAAGGTAGAGTGGGCGAAAAATGTCCGGGCAGGTTACTTAGACCAGCATTCCACCCTGACAAAGGGCATGACCATCGAGAGTGTGTTAAAATCCGCCTTTGCCTGGCTTTTTGAGCTGGAGGAGAAAATGAACCAAATCTGCGACTCCTTAGGGGAGGCAGCGCCGGAGGAAATGGATTCCATGATGGAGGAACTGGGGAGTATTCAGGATATGCTGACTCTTCATGATTTCTATGTCATCGATGCGAAAGTAGAGGAAGTGGCGAGGGCGTTAGGGCTGCTGGATTTAGGCTTAGACCATGATGTGACGGATTTAAGCGGCGGACAGCGTATGAAGGTGCTGTTAGCAAAGCTGCTGTTGGAGAAGCCGGAGATTCTGCTTTTAGACGAGCCCACCAACTATTTAGACGAGGAGCATATCGCATGGCTGAAACGCTACCTGCAGGAATATGAAAATGCCTTTATCCTGATTTCCCACGACATTCCGTTCTTAAATGAGGTTGTCAATATCATTTACCATATGGAGAATCAGCACCTGGACCGTTATGTGGGGAATTATGACAAATTCCGGGAAGTTTATGAGGTGAAGAAATCCCAGCTTGAGGCGGCGTACCGCAAACAGCAGCAGGAAATCAGCGAGTTAAAGGATTTTGTGGCAAGGAACAAGGCGCGGGTGGCAACCAGGAATATGGCAATGTCCCGCCAGAAAAAGTTAGACAAGATGGAGGTCATCGAGCTTGCTGCAGAGCGTCCGAAGCCGGAGTTCTCCTTCCAGTTAGGACGTACGCCGGGAAAATATATTTTTGAGACGAAAGACCTTGTGATTGGCTATGACGAGCCTTTATCCAAGCCTTTGAACATTTCTTTGGAGAGGGGCAATAAGATTGCATTAATCGGAGCAAACGGTATCGGAAAAACCACGCTGCTGCGGAGCATTTTAGGACTGGTTCCCGCCTTAAAGGGAAGTGTGGAATTAGGGGAAAATTTAGAGATTGGCTATTTTGAGCAGGAAATCAAAGGGGAAAATAAGAATACCTGTATTGAGGAAATCTGGGAGGAGTTTCCCTCTTTTTCCCAGTATGAGGTACGCAGCGCGCTGGCGAGATGCGGTCTTACCACCAAGCATATCGAAAGTCAGGTGCGGGTGCTAAGCGGCGGTGAGCAGGCGAAGGTGCGTCTCTGCAAGCTGATGAACCGCAGCACCAACGTCCTGCTTTTAGACGAGCCCACCAACCATCTGGACGTGGACGCTAAGGAAGAGCTGAAGCGGGCATTAAAGGAGTACCGGGGAACCGTTCTTTTAATCTGCCATGAGCCGGAGTTTTATCAGGATATTGTCAATGAGGTCTGGGACTGCTCGAAGTGGACCACAAAAATCCTGTAAATCAGGTTCCGGGCATTTGAGGGAGGAACAGGAATTTTACAGAAACATATTGACAAACCACCCTGCATGTATTATTGTATTAATTAGATAATACATGAAAGGAGAGCAGAGCAATGAATAATAATCATCGGAAAAAGATGGTGGCGCCCATTATCATCGCTGGCGTACTGATTGTGTATTATGCGGCGATTGCGGCAGTGTGTTTCCTTTTGCCGGAGATACCCGTAATGGTAAAGGTGCTGTTTGTGGTGGTGCCGCTGGCATTGGCGGGAGTAGCCATTGCAATGTTGTCAGAGCGAATCAGAGAGATAAGGAGTGGTGAAGAAGATGATCTTAGTAAATACTGATTATATCAGCGGAAAAAATTTAGAGATGCTTGGTATGGTGAAGGGCAGTACCATTCAGAGCAAGAATATCGGAAAAGATATCACCCAGGGCTTTAAAACCCTTGTGGGCGGCGAGTTAAAAGCGTATAATGATATGATGAATGAGGCGAGAGCCTTAGCCACCAAGCGTATGGTGGAAGAAGCGGAGAACTTGGGTGCGGATGCCATCGTGAATATCCGCTATGCCTCCTCTGCCATCATGCAGGGAGCTGCTGAGGTGATTGCCTACGGAACAGCGGTAAAATTCGTACCGTAATTCAGGCATAGGAACAGGAGTATATGAGACAATCAGCAATTTTAAAGAATAAGTTATTTTTATATCTCACCGAATTTTTCGCGGGAATGTCCGTGATGGCGGTGGAATTAGGGGCCAGCAGACTGCTTGCCCCCTATTTCAGTTCTTCCCAGATTGTATGGACGATTATCATAGGAACCATCATGATTGCCATGGCGCTGGGAAATATTTACGGAGGGAGGAGTGCGGATAAGAATCCGAATCCGGACAAGCTCTACGGCAGAATATTGATTGCGGCGGTGTGGATTGCTGCGATTCCCGTGTTGGGAAAATATGTTATCCTGGGGATTTCCGCACTGCTCATTTTTACGGTAAACAGCAATTTCCTGATTTGGGCGGCTTTTGCGGCATGTATGGTGGTGTTTGTATTCCCATTGTTTCTGCTGGGAACTGTCACTCCTTCTTTGGCAAAATATTCGGTGGACAGCTTGGAGGACAGCGGCAAAACCGTGGGAACTTTAGGGGCGTTTAACACCATCGGCAGTATCATAGGAACCTTCGTTCCCACCTTTGTGACCATACCGTCCGTGGGAACCTCCGTTACGTTTCTGATTTTTGCGGGAATCTTAATCCTGCTTTCCCTGATTTATTTTATCAGTGAGAAAAGGGGAAAAGTAAAAAGCGCCGTTTCCGCGGCGGCGTTCCTTCTCTGCTGTATCTTAGGAGCTTCCAACAGCTTTGCCTTCTGGGATACGGATTTGGCATATGAGGGAGAATCTGTTTACAATTATTTGCAGGTGAAAGAAAATGAGCGGAATGTGATTCTTTCCACCAACGTACTGTTCGGGGTGCAGTCGGTGTTAGTCAAGGACGACGGGCTCACCGGAATGTATTACGACTATGCTATGGCGGCGCCCCTTATGACAAAAAACGGGGCAACGGAGGACTGTGAAATGCTGATTCTCGGCATGGGAACGGGCACCTACGCCACCCAGTGTAAAAAATATTTCGGGGATATGCCCATTGAGGGCGTGGAGATTGACGAGAAGATTACGGATTTGGCACGCACTTATTTTGAACTGCCGGAGGATGTGACAGTCACCACCTATGACGGCAGGGCGTATCTGAATGCGGTGGATAAGACCTATGATGTGATTATGGTGGATGCCTACCAGGATATTACCATACCCTTTCAGATGTCCTCTGTGGAGTTTTTCTCCCTGGTGAAAGACCATTTAAAGGAGGACGGCGTTATGGTGGTCAATATGAATATGCGGGGAAATCAGGAGGGAAATATCAACCAGTATTTAGCGGATACCATCGCGTCTGTTTTTTCAGAGGTTTATACCG
>JAGAIK010000332.1 GCA_017626625.1 Roseburia sp. | reverse complement strand
TTCTCTTTTTGGTTCTTACTAAGTGCTGCTGCAATGCAGACACTGCTAACAGAGACGGAATCGGCACATGATTTTCGTCCACGCCCCGGTCAGAAAGAATTAAAATATTCGCCCCGTCACGGTACGCACGGTCTGCCTCCACAAAGAGACGGTCAATGGCTTTCTCCAAGCTGGTATTTTTATAGTAGATAATCGGAAGAACCTCTACCTTAAAGCCCTCTACCTTCATACATTTGATTTTCATCAAATCCGTGTTGGTCAGAATCGGGTTGTTTACCTTTAATACCTGACAGTTGTCTGCCTTTTCCTCTAACAGGTTGCCGTCCTCTCCGATATATACGGTGGTGGAGGTAACAACCTTCTCACGGATAGAGTCGATAGGCGGATTGGTTACCTGGGCAAATAACTGTTTAAAGTAGTTAAATAAAGGCTGATGGTCGCTTGCTAAGGCTGCAAGAGGGGTATCAATACCCATGGCGGAGGTTCCCTCACCGCCGTTCTTTGCCATCGGTAAAATTGCCTCCCTTAAGGATTCGTAGGTATAACCGAAAGCCTTCTGCATTCTCTGGCGCTCTTCCTTGCTGTACTCCGGCACACGCTGGTTCGGAATTTTTAAGTCTGACAGCTCTAACAGGTTACGGTCAAGCCACTCGCCGTAAGGCTGTTTGCTGGCATAAGTCTCTTTTAACTCATCATCATCAATAACTTTTCCCTGGACGGTGTCCACTAAAAGCATTTTTCCGGGACGGAGACGCTCTTTTACCACAATCTTTGTGGGGTCAATGTCTAACACGCCCACCTCAGAGGAAAGAATTAAATAATCATCATCGGTGATATAGTAACGGGAAGGACGCAGACCGTTGCGGTCAAGCACCGCACCCATCATATCTCCGTCGGAGAAAAGAATGGAAGCAGGACCATCCCAGGGCTCCATCATAGTTGCATAATACTGGTAGAAATCCTTTTTCTTCTGGGACATAATACGGTTGTTCGCCCAGGGCTCCGGTATCATAATCATTACGGCAAGGGGCAAGTCCATACCGCTCATAACCAAAAATTCCAAGGTGTTATCTAACATGGCTGAGTCGGAACCCTCGGTATTGATAACCGGAAGTACCTTCTGCAGCTCTCCCTTTAAATGCTCGGACTCCATCGTCTCTTCACGGGCTAACATCTTATCCGCATTACCCTTAATGGTGTTAATCTCACCATTATGTACGATAAAGCGGTTCGGATGGGCTCTCTCCCAACTGGGGTTGGTGTTGGTGGAGAAACGGGAGTGCACCGTTGCGATGGCTGATTCATAATCTTTATCCTGTAAATCTCCGAAGAACAGCCGGAGCTGCTCTACTAAGAACATACCCTTGTATACGATGGTTCTGCTGGATAAAGAAACCACATAAGTATCATCATTGGACTGCTCAAACACACGGCGTACTACATAGAGCTTGCGGTCAAAGGCAAGACCTTTTTCCACTTCCGCAGGACGCTTTACAAAGCCCTGCATAATATAAGGCATACAGTCAACGGCTTTCTGTCCCAGCTTGGTAGGGTCGGTAGGCACTTCCCTCCAGCCTAAGAACTTCATGCCCTCTTTCTCTACGATAACCTCAAACATCTTCTTTGCCCGGTTGCGTTTCAGCTCATCCTGCGGAAAGAAGAACATACCCACACCGTAATCTCTCTCGTCGCCGATTTCGATTCCCAGAGGCTTTGTTACCTTTGAAAAGAATTTATGGGAAACCTGTAACAAAATACCAACACCGTCACCGGTTTTTCCCTCTGCGTCCTTTCCTGCCCTGTGCTTTAAGTTCTCCACAATCTTTAAGGCATTCGCCACGGTATCGTGGGTCTTGATACCTTTGATATTTACCACGGCACCAATACCGCAGTTATCATGCTCAAAGGCGGGGCTGTACATACCCTGTTCGGTGTCAGGGGCACCTGCTGCAGAAAAACGGTTCAACTTATCTTTCATCATTTTCTTCCTTTCCACTTCGTGTATTTCCAGAAACTGTCTTTACAAGAAAAACAGTTGTCTTTTTCTTGATTTGTTATAACCTAATATACAACTTTCAAATCCATTTGTCTACCTGTATTTTTCAGATATTGTCTGATAATATATTAATTCATGTATTTACGATAAAGTTGTCTGAATTTTTATTTATTTTTCTTTTTTAAAGTTGGCATTAAAAACAATTTGGCAATAGAAAAGGTGCAAAAAATTTTCAAGAAAATTTTCTGCACCTTTGCATTTTAAGGTATTCAGTTAAATTGTTTCTAAATTGTGTTGAAACACTCAGGCTTTTTTATCTGTTATAACATCTTCGACAGCTGTCTTATATTACTTTCTTTTCGCCATCGGTCAAGCCAACCTCAAAATTCCTCCTGCCTCCCAGCTCCCAGAACGCCACCGCCGAAGCTGCCGCCACATTCAAGGAATCTACACCGTAAAACATAGGAATACGCACTGTATAATCGCAGTCCGCAATGGTTTGTTCCGCCAGCCCGTCCCCCTCCGTTCCGAGGACCACCGCCAGTTTTTGTTCTCTTTTTAGCCGCTCATCTTCGATGGAAACTGAGTTCCCGCTCAATGCCATTGCCGCTGTCCGAAAGCCCAGCTCATGCAAAGAACTGATTTCCACGGAGGAATCCAAAAATGTCCACGGTATCTGAAAGACTGTTCCCATGCTCACCCTGATAGCGCGCCGATAGAGCGGGTTGCTGCACGCCGCCGTGAGCAGCACCGCATCCATGCCAAGCGCCGCCGCTGAGCGGAAAATAGCGCCTATATTAGTAGGGTTTACCACATTTTCCAGTACTGCAATTCTTCCGGCGTCCCGGCATACCGCCTCAACCGTCGGCAGTTTCGGACGGTG
>JAGAIK010000331.1 GCA_017626625.1 Roseburia sp. | reverse complement strand
GCACTGCAAAAGATACAGCCTCTGGTATCTAAGGTCCCGTCCCGGTTCGGGCAGGTCATGCCGCCGTTTAGAGACAGGCGGTAGACCTTTTCACCGAAGGTTTTCTTTAAATAGTAATCCAGAGAATAATAGCGTTTGTCTCCCCAGAACCGGGGCGGCGCCGGAATATTCCCGAAATCAGTGTTTTCGGAATACATATTTCCCAAATCCATATTCACAGCATCAATATCCATAAAATCAGTGTTCCAATCAGGTATCTTATATAAAAATATTGGTTATAAAAGTACTAGCGGAAGAAAGCTAGATGTGAGATTTCACAGCCTGGCTTACCACCTCTGCCACACGCGGGTCAAAGGCTTCTGGCATGATAAAATCGTCACTCAACTCTTCGTCGGAAACAAGTCCTGCAAGAGCTGTTGCTGCGGCGAGCTTCATTTCCTCGGTAATCTGGGTGGCACGTCCCTCCAGGGCACCCTTAAAGATACCCGGAAAAGCGATGACGTTGTTGACCTGATTGGGGAAATCGCTCCGTCCAGTGCCTACAACTCTGGCGCCTGCCGCTTTTGCCACGTCCGGCATAATCTCAGGAACCGGGTTTGCCATGGCAAAGAGGATAGCATCCTTATTCATGGAAGCAACCATCTCCGGTGTGACAATGTTGGGAGCGGAGACACCGACGAAGATGTCTGCGCCCTTTAAGGCGTCTGCTAATGTTCCGGTCTGATTGGAAAGGTTGGTGACTTCTGTCATTTTTTTCTGCATCCAGTTTAAGTTCGGATAGTCTTTTCCGATGATACCCTCCCTGTCGCACATGGTGACGTTGGGGAAACCATAGGTCAGCAGTAACTTTGTGATGGCAACTCCGGCAGAACCGGCGCCGTTTACCACGACTTTACAGTCCTCTTTTTTCTTTCCGGTGACACGGAGTCCGTTGATGATGCCTGCAAGCACCACGATGGCTGTACCGTGCTGGTCGTCATGGAATACGGGGATATCTAACATTTCCTTTAAACGTTCTTCAATCTCAAAGCAGCGGGGAGCGGAGATATCCTCTAAGTTGATTCCGCCGAAAGCCGGAGCAATATTTTTAATGGTGGCGATGATTTCCTCGGTATCCTGGGTGTCAAGACAGATGGGAACAGCATTGACATTGCCAAATTCCTTGAACAGGACGCATTTTCCTTCCATGACAGGCATGGCGGCATAGGCACCGATGTTTCCTAAGCCTAAAACAGCGCTTCCGTCAGAGATAACGGCAACGGTGTTTGCCTTCATGGTGTAGGTGTAGGCTGCCTCTTTGTCCTCTGCAATCACCTTGCAGGGCTCCGCCACGCCGGGGGTATAGGCGATGGCAAGATCCTCCCTGGAATTTACCTTTGATTTTGCCACGGTTTCGAGCTTACCGTTCCATTGCTTGTGCATTTCCAATGCTTTATTTTCCATAAGTAAATCACTCCTGAATATGTAAATTTTTTCATGCTGTTTTTGCAATGAATCAATCATACCATTTTGATTTTTACAAATCAATGCTTTTTATTTGCAGGTGAAACATTGTTGCATTAAAAATAAGAAAGGATTGCCGGGACAGGATATTCTGAAAATTAGGACTTCCTATTTTGAAAAAGGTGTAGTATAATAAACATATCAAATTTCGTTACGTCAGTTCAGACAAAATTCCCAAGATTGATTCGGTGTGAAAACAGAGCAGTAGCAGGAAGTAGCACGGGAAAATGAAAAATAAGGAGTCAGTATCAGATGAGAGAAAAGTATGAGAGTTTATCATTAGCGGTTTTGCGTGATGTGGCAAAGAGCAGGGGACTCAAAAATATTTCTGCCATGAAGAAGGCAGATTTAGTGGAGTTAATGTTAGCAGAGGACGAAAAAGAGAAGCAGGAAAAGGCGGCGCAGCCTGAAAGCGGCAGGCAGGCGGGCAGCGAGAAAACGGAAAAAGCGGCGTCCCAGACAGGCGGCGAGAGAACGGAAAAAACGGAGAGAGTTTCGGCGCAGAGAGAGCGTTCTGCTGACACGAGAACCTCAGGCGAGGGAGTGAGGGAGAAGGACAGCATAAGCGTGGAAGATACACTGAAGGATTTAGACAGCGGCATTTCCGCCAACGGTATCTTAGAGGTCATGCCGGACGGCTACGGTTTTATCCGCTGTGAGAATTATCTGCCGGGAGAGCATGACGTCTATGTGTCTCCTTCCCAGATTCGGAAATTTAATTTAAAGACAGGGGATATTATCTGCGGAAATACCAGAATCAAAACCCAGCAGGAGAAATTCTCCGCATTGTTATATGTGACAAGCATTAACGGTTACCACCCCAGTGTTGCCAGCAGGAGAAAGAATTTCGAGGATTTGACCCCGATTTTCCCAAACCGGAGACTGCGGTTAGAGCGTCCGGGCGGCAGCGTGGCAATGCGTATCGTGGATTTGGTTTCTCCCATCGGCAAAGGACAGCGTGGTATGATTGTCTCCCAGCCGAAGGCAGGTAAAACCACTTTATTAAAGGAAGTGGCGAAATCCGTTAGTGCGAACAATCCGGAAATGCACCTCATTATCCTTCTGATTGACGAGCGTCCGGAGGAAGTGACGGACATTAAGGAGGCCATCGAGGGGGACAATGTGGAAGTAATCTATTCCACCTTCGACGAGCTGCCGGAGCACCACAAACGTGTTTCGGAAATGGTAATCGAGCGTGCAAAGCGTCTTGTGGAGCATGGCAAGGACGTCATGATTTTATTAGACAGCATTACCCGTCTGGCAAGGGCGTACAACCTAACCGTTCCCCCCAGTGGACGTACCTTATCCGGCGGTCTTGACCCGGCGGCGCTCCATATGCCGAAACGTTTCTTCGGAGCAGCGAGAAATATGAGAGAGGGCGGCAGCCTTACGGTTCTTGCGACAGCTTTAGTAGATACCGGAAGCAAGATGGACGACGTGGTGTATGAGGAATTTAAGGGAACCGGCAACATGGAGCTGGTGCTTGACAGAAAGCTCTCTGAAAAACGGGTATTCCCTGCCATTGACATTGTAAAATCCGGTACCAGAAGAGAGGATTTGCTCTTAGAGCCCCAGGAGCAGGAGGCAGTGGATTCCATGCGCAAAGCTATCAACGGTATGCGCACCGATGATGCGGTGGAAAATATTCTGAATATGTTTGCAAGAACCAAAACCAATCAGGAATACATTAATATGGTAAAAAAGACCAGAATTATTTAGAAAAGTCTTGCTTTTCCTAAATTGCTGTGCTATACTTAATAAGCTGTTTAATCGGGACTTTCCTTTGCAACAAGTACCATATGCGGATCGGGCATACGGGTATAAAAGGATTGGAACAGGCGAAACTATTAACGATAAGAATATAAAGAGGTGAACATCATGAGAGAAGGACTCCATCCAGATTATTATCAGGCAACTGTTACATGTAACTGTGGCAATACATTCGTTACAGGTTCCACCAAGGAAGATATCCACGTTGAAATCTGTTCTAAATGCCATCCGTTCTACACTGGACAGCAGAAGTCAGCAAGAACTGACGGACGTATTGATAAGTTCAACAAGAAATATGGCATTAATAAGTAAATTTCAGAGAACGGTTACAGATAAGGTTGAGGTTTTAGAATCTCAACCTTTTTTACCATATAGGTTTCGGGGGCAGAAGGGGGCTGGGATGAGGTTATGAGGCAGATTGCACAAAGAGGGCTCTGATTTTGTTCCGATGTACAGAGATAAGATGTTCTAAGAAATCTGCGGGAAGGCTGTGGTGGAGGGACGTAAACGGTACAAGGACGCCTTCCATGGCGCCGTTGTACCTCGCCCAGCCGTCCGTGGCTGGGCGTTACTGGGTGTCTGGCAGATTTCTAAGAACATCTAATCTCTTCCCATAGTCACAAAATCAGAGCCCTCTTTGTGCAATCTGCCGATATCAGTTATCGACAGCACCCTTTGATACATGAGACTATATGGCAAAACTGGTTATAGAAATGTTGGTTAGGCTGGCATTTAGTTCTCAAATTGTGAAACAATAAATTTAGATAAGGACTGGCAGTATGAGGTATTCAGGGATTGGCGGGCAGGCGGTCATGGAAGGCGTAATGATGAAAAATCAGGAGAAATACGCCGTGGCAGTGCGGAAGCCCGACAATGAAATTATTGTAGAGGTTTCCGAGTATGAGGGAATCATCAAAAATAAGAAAATCAGGAACATGCCCATTTTGCGGGGGGTGTTCAGTTTTATAGAGTCTCTGGTGTTAGGTATGAAAACACTGACTTTTTCTGCTTCCTTTTATGAGGAAGAGGACGGGAAAGAGAAAAAGAAAGCGCCTGAGATGGAGGAAGAAATCAAAAAGGCGAAACGGCAGGAGGATGTCATGATGGGGGGAACGGTGGCGGTGTCCGTTGTTCTTGCGGTGGCAATTTTTATGATACTGCCTTATTATATATCCACATTTTTCCAAAGGTTTACTTCGTCGTATATGGTAGTGGCATTGTTAGAGGGGGTGCTGCGTCTGGCGATTTTTATCGGTTATGTGGCGGCGATTTCCCTGATGCCGGATATCCGGCGGGTCTATATGTACCACGGTGCGGAGCATAAATGTATCAACTGCATTGAGCACGGCATGGATTTGACGGTGGAGAATGTAAAATTAAGTTCTAAGCAGCACAAACGCTGCGGAACCAGCTTTTTGTTAATCGTAATGATTATCAGTATTTTCTTTTTTATGTTTATTCATGTGGATTCAAGGATTTTAAGGTTAGTGCTGCGTCTGGTGCTGATTCCTGTGATTGCAGGTGTTTCCTATGAGTTTATCCGCATTGCGGGGCGCAGCGACAATAAACTGGTCAATCTGCTGAGCAAGCCGGGGCTGTGGCTGCAGAACCTTACGACGAAGGAGCCGGATGAGGCTATGATTGAAGTGGGAATTGCCTCTGTGGAGGCGGTTTTCGACTGGAAAGCTTATGTGGAAGAAATCAGACAGGAAAGGTAGGGGACAGCATGACCTATCGGGAAGCGGTGAAACGCGGAGAGGAAATCCTGGCAGAAGCTTCGGTGGCAGACGCAAAAAATGATGCGTGGCTGCTGCTTGAAATGGTTTGCAAGATAGACAGAAGCTTTTACTATCTGCACATGGAGGAGGACCTTTTAGAAGAGCAGGTAAGTGAATATGAGATTGCCTTAAAAAAACGTGCCGAGCATGTACCTTTGCAGTATATTGTGGGGGAAACGGAATTTATGGGGCTGAAATTTAAAGTCAATTCCAGCGTGCTGATTCCAAGGCAGGACACGGAAACCCTGGTGGAAGAGGTGTTAAAGGAGATAAAACCGGGAATGCAGGTGTTGGATTTATGTACCGGTTCCGGCTGTATTATCATAAGCATTCTTCACAATGCGCCGGGAGTGGCGGGACAGGCCATCGACATTTCCAAGCAGGCGTTAAATGTGGCAAAGGAAAATGCCAGGCAAAATGGTGTTTCCGTGGATTTTGAGCAGAGTGATTTGTTTCACAATGTGGTGGGAACCTTTGATGTGATTGTGTCAAATCCGCCCTATATCCCCTCTGCGGAGGTGGTGAAGCTGATGCCGGAGGTGGGAGAGTTTGAACCCCTGGAAGCCCTTGACGGCAAGGAGGACGGACTGTATTTTTACCGGGAAATCATCGGCTCCTGCAGGGATTACTTAAAGCCGGAGGGCAGGATTTTTTTTGAAATAGGTTTCGACCAGGGCGAAGCGGTTTCTAAAATGCTTCGGGAAAACGGTTTTAAAGAGGTGCGTGTCATCAAGGATTTAGCCCGTAATGACCGGGTTGTGACCGGAATGTTGTAGCGTGGCGGAAATGATTTTAAAACGGGAATGAACGCAAAAAAGGCAGCAGGGTAACAGAAAGTTTTTGTAATAGAGAGGTGTTTACAAGATGTTTGATAAATTAGAAGATTTACTGATTCGATTTGAGGAATTAATGAGTGAGTTAAGCGAGCCGGACGTGGCAAACAATCCGGAGCGTTTCCGTAAGCTGATGAAGGAGCAGAGTGATTTGACCCCTATCGTGGAGGCTTACAAAGAATATAAACAGTGCAAGCAGAACATTGAGGATTCTCTGGCAATGTTGGAAGAAGAGTCCGACGAGGAAATGCGGGAGTTGGCAAAAGAGGAATTAAACGCGGCAAAAGCCAGAGTGGAAGAATTGGAAAATGAACTGAAGATTTTGCTCCTTCCAAAAGACCCCAATGATG
>JAGAIK010000330.1 GCA_017626625.1 Roseburia sp. | reverse complement strand
CACCTACGTGCACCTGTTCTGCCACGGAAAAATCCGGGTCGCTGCTGAAATCTTCTGTTTTGATAATTCCCTGGGCGTAATATTTTAAATCCAGGGTCACTTCTTCCTCGTTTACGTCAATGACGGTGCCGGAAAGAATGTCTCCCTCTTTGATTTTGCGAAAAGATGCTTCTAATTCGTCTTTGAAATCCTCCATAGTTTCCATAATAGCCTGTCCTCCCTGTTTTTCCTGATATGACAAATATGATTCGGATGTGTAGCAATATTGGGGCTTACATCCGAATCAATTATAGAATACAGCAAAAAATTTGTAAATGTTTTTCTTCTACGGCGATTTGGAAGTCCTGATTTTTAAATCTTATCTGCCGTGCCAGCCAGTGGGAACTCCAATATTGCTTTGAACAGGTCTCCATCTACTTCTACCCGGAATTTTCCGCCCTGGGCTTCGGTGAAGCTTTTGGCGATGGCAAGACCGAGGCCGGAGCCTTCTGTGTTTCTTGAACTGTCTCCCCGGACGAAACGCTCGGTGATTTCCTCGGCGTTGAAGTTTAGTTCCTCGGCGGACATATTTTTGAGGACGATTTTTACCTGATTTTGGGTTGTTTCCACCTCTACATATACCCTGGAATTTGGCATGGCGTATTTCTGCACATTGACGAAAAGATTTTCGAAAATGCGGTAGGTTTTCTGGTTGTCAAGTTTTAGGATTACCTTTTCCTCCGGTACTCTCCAGCGGAGTTCCATGCCCTTTTCCTGCATTTTTTCCACATGCTCAATGCTGACCTGCTTCATCAGGTTCACCACGTCTAAATCCATCCGGTTTAGCACTATGTTATTGCTGCTGGCTTTGCTCACTTCAAACAGGTCCTCAATCAGCACCTTTAAGCGCAGAGATTTTTTCTCTAAGGTTTCAATGTAGGAACGGCGCTCTTCCTCTGTGATATCCTCTTTTTTCAGCAATTCGATGTAGGTGGTAATTGCTGTCAGAGGTGTCTTTAAGTCGTGGGAGACGTTCGTAATCAGCTCTGTTTTCATCCGCTGGCTTTTTACCTCTTCCTCCACTGCTTTCTTAAATCCGTTTCTGATTTTTACCAGTTCACCGCGGAAAGGCTCAAATACGCCTAAATCTTCGGTAATTACTGTATTCAAATCTCCCTCTGCAATGCGGTTTACTCCCCACAGCAGAGTCTGATAATTTTTTCCGATTTTGTCACAGTACCTTTTCATCAGATAAAACAGTGCTGCGGAATAAATAATCAGTAAAAAGATACCAAAGACCCAGAAGCAGGACAACACTGACAGTACCGCAAGATTGAGGAGTACGATTTTTAAAATTGTCTTTGTGGTTTTTTCGCTGAAATCAATGTGCTGTACTTCTGCGGAAAATCTTTCCCACTGCTTTTTCAGCCAGGGGAATATCTGGTAAATAAAGCTGTACTGCCGGATATATTCTTTTACACCCAGAGAAAAGACCGGTATCAGGAAACAGACGGATACATACCAGAGCGCATAGATGCAAAACAGCAAACCTGCGCAGCCTAACAGCTCTGTTATCACTTCTCCGCCATTTTTGTTGAGCGCATTCTCGATTTCCGTAAAATTCTGGTAATTCTGCTGCCAGATAAGCTCTCTCATGGAATTTTGCATTGACAGTGCGCACATAACACCGATAACTGCCGCCTCCATAAAAAAGCATTTCCCCGGACGCTGCACCATCACATTTTCCTTCCAGACCTTTTT
>JAGAIK010000329.1 GCA_017626625.1 Roseburia sp. | reverse complement strand
TATTTTAACATAGCCCCTCTTTTATTTGAAGTGCCCGGCGAAAAAAAGTGCAGCATTTTCCTGTGGCGATTTTCCTGTTCTCACTCTGTTTTTTATCTTTTCTTATACTTTCTCGTATTCCGTGCAGACAGGATATCCCTGTCCGCTCATCACCAGATTTGCCTGTATTCCGTAAATTTCCCGCAGTGCCTCATTGGTTATCACCTCCGCAGGTTTTCCCTGACAGACCACCTTTCCTGCCTTTAATCCGATGATATGGTCGGCGAAACGGCACGCCTCGTTTAGCTCATGCAGCACCATGACGATGGTGTACTGCCTTTCCCGATTCAACTGCTGCAATAGCTGCAATACCTCCAACTGATAGGCGATATCAAGATAAGTGGTGGGCTCGTCAAGAAGAATGATTTCCGTCTCCTGCGCTAAGGTCATGGCAATCCAGGCGCGCTGTCTTTGACCGCCGGAGAGATTTCCCACCAGCCTGTCTTTCCAGGGCAAAAGCCCGGTCTGCTCCATCGCCCACTCCACCAGTTCCTTATCGTGCTTCGTCCTGCCGCCCACAGCCTTCTGATAGGGAAAACGTCCATAGGACACCAGCTCCTGCACCGTGATTGCCTCAGGGCATTTAGGGCTTTGGGGCAGCACCGCCACCTGTCTGGCAATCTTTTTTGCCTGCTGGTGCCTGATGCTCTGCCCGTTGATGAAAATTTCCCCTGCCTTAGGCGGCAGAATCCTGGCGATTACCTTCAGCAGAGTGGATTTCCCACAGCCGTTCGCTCCGATGATAATGCTGATTTTTCCCTTGGGAAATGCCAGATTCATATCTTCAATAATAATATTATCCTCATATGCGGCGCTTAAGCCCGCTACTCTGATTGCATCCATTTTTTCTTATTCCTTTAACATCAAGTAGACAAAATAGGGAACTCCGATGACGGAAACGGTAATTCCCGCCGGAATCTCAATGGGGGAAAACAGATTCCGGGACACGGCGTCCGCCAGCAGCAGCATAACCGCCGCCACTCCTGCGGAAACCGGAAGAAAGATCCGGTGACGGCTTCCCACCAGTTTTCTTGCGATGTGGGGCGCTATCAATCCCAGAAATGCGATATTTCCCGCAAAAGCAGTGGCAGCCCCTGCCAGGATAACGGCACAAAGCAGCATCGTGCGCCGCTCCCGCTCCACCGAAAGTCCCCAGCCGATGGCTATTTCATCGGAAAAGTTCATGGCGTCCATCCTCCTGCTTTTCCACCAGACAAAGGCTGACACCAGAACCACAACGGGAATCAGCGCCTTCGCATACGCCCAGCCTGCGCCCCAGAGAGAGCCGGTGGTCCAGATAAGCACTTTGTTGTATTCCCCCGGACCTCCCCGGAAGGTAAAAAAGGTGAGAAAGGCATTCAGCCCTGCATTTACTCCAATTCCCATCAGCAGCAGGCGTTTCGGCTTTAAGCCCTTTTTGCAGGACAGCAGATAAATAAACAGCGCTGCCAGAAAAGAGCCTAAAATCACCAGGAAAGGAAGTACATAGATGGAGTTTTCCTTTAATTCGCTGTAATAAGTATTGGTCTGTAACTGGATATACAGCACGGCAGCCACCGCTCCCCCGGCGTTGATTCCGATGATTCCCGGGTCTGCCAGAGGATTTTTTGTCATGGTCTGGAGGATGCCGCCGGAAATTGCCAGCGCCGCCGCCACAAAAATTCCTACCAGAATACGGGGCAGCCTTATGGTAAATACTGCGGTATTCTGCATTTTCGTCCCGTTTCCAAAAAGCACCTGTATCACCTGGGGCACAGAAATTTCAAAGCTGCCCCAGCAGAGGGAGAGAAATGCCGCTGCCACAAAAAGCCCCACGACAATACCGCCTACCAGGATATATTTCTTTGTTCCGTTTTTCATTCTCATGGCAGTTACCCCCTCTCCTTTGCCGCCATCGCCAGGAAAAACGGCACTCCAAACAGGGCGGTAAAAATGCCGATGGGTATCTCATAAGGCTCATAAAGCAGCCGCGCCGCCAAGTCTGCGTAGGTTAAAAGCAAAGCTCCCAGCAAAAAACTACAGGGAATGATTCTCCGGTAATCCTCCCCAATCAAAAGCCTTAAGGTCTGGGGCACCATCAGCCCCACGAAACCGATGGTTTTTCCCACCACCACCGTGGCGGCACAGATGGGTATCACCAGAAGGATGGTGATAAGCCGCACCCTTGCGGGATGTTCCCCTAACCCCACCGCTACATCATCTCCCAGGCTTAAAATATTGATTTTCGGAGAAAGAAATACTGCCGCCGTAAAACCAATTACCCCCGCTGTCACAATGATTTTTACATCCAGCCAGGAGGCATTCCGGAAACCGCCGGAAACCCAGAAAGCTATCATCTGGGACTGGTTGGACAAAAGCCCTGCGATGGTGGTCAGCGCCGTAAAAAGGGTACTCATGGCAGTCCCCGCCAGCAATAATCTGGTAATACTCATATTTCCCGGATTTTTCATGGTAAATAACAGCACCATAACGCCGGAAAGCAGCGCCCCGAGAAATGCCGCCAACATTACATTTCCGGTGGTTGCCCCGATTCCTGCCGCATAAAAGCAGGCAACGAACAGAGTCGCCCCCTGGCTGATGCCAAGCAGCGACGGCTCTGCAATGGGATTTCTGGTGACTCCCTGCATGAGGCTTCCGGTCATTCCTAAAATCCCTCCGGTCACCAGAACACAAATCACTCTCGGAAGGCGTACATCCCTTATCATCATATCTTCTAACGTCCCGGTATTATGAAATATGCTGTTTATGATATCGGCAGCCTCTATCTTTAACGCTCCCATGCTGACTGCGAAAAATACTCCCGGCAGCAGCGCAAGGATCGCAAGAAAAACAAATCCTGTGGTACGTTTAGTTGCTCTCTGTTCCATCTAACATCTCCGAAATTTCCTCCAGTAAAAGTTCCCGTCCGATGGGGCTATAGCCCTGATTAAAATAGGGGGAAGAAGACAGCTCTGCCACCTGTCCCGCTTTCACTGCGGGCAGGCTGTTATAAATGGCATTGGCATCTAACTCCGCCTTGTCCTCCTCCGTTGCCATCTCAAAAATGTAATCCGCCTGAATCGCCGCAAGTCCTTCGTAGGTCACTACCGGCAGGGAAATATCGCTCTGGGTCGGCATTCCCTCCGGCTTCTTCAAGCCCATGTCCTCGTATAACACACTTCCAAAGCCTGCCCCGTCAAAGACGAAGAACTGTCCGCCGCTGGCTAAGAAAGCTAAATAGCTGGTATCTTCCCCATATTTCTCCTTAATGGAAGCCCCAACCTCCGCCGCTTTTGTCTCATAGGAGGCAATCCAGCTTTCCGCTGCGTCCTCCTGCCCGAATACCTCCGCCAAGGTGCGGATATCGTCTTTCCAATTCAGCGCCTCTAACTGTAT
>JAGAIK010000328.1 GCA_017626625.1 Roseburia sp. | reverse complement strand
TAATCCATGACCTCCCCGTCAATCTGGAGGATAGCTCCCTCCACGTCCACCGCAAAAAGTATATTTCCGATTTTCGGTCCTTCGCCCTTTAATTTATCCAGGTCGAGTTTTTCCTTTTTACCGCTTTCAATGGTGACGTCCGTACTTCCGCCATATCCGTTATTTGCCACCGTCACCGTGTAGGTTCCCTCCGGCACCTCTATGGTCATATCCGGCGTGATTTCCGTAAAAATTTTGTTTCCTATCTGAATAAAGCTGCCTTCAAAAAGCTCCGTATTTTTCAGCACCAGCTCCCCATGGCCTGTGGTGACCGCCACGGAAATCAGCTCTTTTCCCACGCCCACTAAACGGAGCGTGTCTAACTCCGTCAAATCCGACAGTGCTTTTTCCTCACCGTCCTCACAGATAAACAAGCCTTCCTCATAGGAATAATTTTCCCCTGCCACCTTAAAAATCCCATGCTCTTCGTCCACGGAATATCTGGTCACATCCTCGTATTCCCACACTTCATCGGAAATCTGCACCTCCGTCACCTTTCCCTGATTATCCTTTTCCCTGACGGAAATCACCCTGCCGGGTTCAAAGTTCGCCACGGCGGAACGGTTGCCGTATTTGTCCAGGAAACGGGTCGCTAAAGTGTAGCGGTAGATGTATTCTTTTCCGGAGAATAACTGCTCTAATACAAGGGTTTCCTCGCTCATATCATTGCTTACGATTAAAAACTGGTCACTTCCCAAATCAGCTACATGTTCTGCCGCTGCGGCGTCTGTATTCTCTTCCGCTGCTTCCCCGGCAAGTTCCGTTTCCTCTGGCTCTGCCGTATTCTCCTGTACATTGTCCTGATTGGGATTATAATACTGCCCCGTAACCACAGCCCCTTTCTTGCTGCCGCACGCTGCAAGAAAGACGGCGGAAAGAAGGGCAGCAAAAATTACTGTCTTTTTTTTCTTCAAAATACCACCTGCTTTTTCTTCTGAATCTGTTCCTCACTTAAGTTTCTCTCATTATACATGATTTTTTTCAGGCGGTAAAGTGAAAGAGCATGAAAAGGAACTGCTCCCTGGCACCCTCCTGGGCAATGACTTTTTCTAGCTTCTCAATGTTTCTGCCGGAGAGCCATGCCTTATGGGAATTATAGTAGCGGTTGGCTATCTTCCAGAATTTCTCCGGATAGGCGAGGTAAAGGTAGAGATACCGCAGCTCCTGAGGGGAAAGCCTGCGGATATCGTCATAGGCTCTTATCATATCCATGCCAAGCCCCGTATTCCAGTTGTTTTTTTCCAACATTTTCCGCAGAAAATTGGCAAGGTCGCTGACCCTTATGTGATAGGAAAAGCAGTCAAAATTCACAATCACCGTCCCCTGTCTGGCAAAGATTACATTGTGCTGGTTGTAATCTCCATGGCAGAAGCCGAAATTCCGCTCCTCCGGTTCCATTTCCCGCAGCAGCTCCGTCACTTCCTCCGCTTTTCTCATAAACCCCGTATACTGCCCGGCGAACATCATTTCAAATTCATTCTTCTTTTTCTTGGCATGTACGTAGTTGCGCACCTTCCGCAGTTCCCGGTTATGTTTTTCGTAGAGCTGCAGCAGGGAATCCGGTGCCTCCTTCACAAATTCCGGCACCTCTCCCCCATAGCCCTCCGACACGTTATGTAAGCAGGCAAGGCGGCGCACCGCCTCTAACATATCTTCTCTTTTCTTCGTATCACACTCCGCTCCCGTAAACAAATCCGTCAGGATATACTTTGTCTCATCTTCGTCCACCGCAATGGGACTGCCCTCCTTAGTACGGGTTACCGTGGGAATCAACAGTCCCTGCACCCTCAGATAATCAGACATCTCCGCTAAAAACTCCGCTCTTTCCTTCGAACCTCTATATTCCCGCAAAACCTTCTGTCCCTGATTTGTATCACAATGATAGCTTTCCCTGCCTTTCGAAATGCCATTTAACGAAAGGTCATACTGTTCTAATATCTGTTCCGGACGATTATACATAAGGAACCCCTCCAATATGATGATTCCACGGCTTTCCACCGTGTCTATTCATCATATGAGAGGGGTTCTCAAATTATGAACCAGTTTCAGTAAATTCTCTTTTGTGTTTAATTCCGGCTGTTCTAGCACCTCATCTAACAGCAGCTTTAGCATCTCCCCGATTTCTTTTCCCGGCTTCATGCCCGCCGCAATCAAATCGCTGCCCGTAACAGCAAGCTGCTTTACGGTAAAACACTGCTGTTTTTCCATGATTTCCCGGTAAACCGCTTCATAGCGGTCGATATACGCCATTTTTTCTTCCCGCCGATAACTGCTCTGGGCTGCCACGTCCGCCCGCTTCACCGCAAATAAGTCAGGATAACGCTCTGCGCCGATACGGTTCATTGCCCGCCTCACCGCCCTCGGGCTTACTTCCGGGTTATCGTCATGCCAGCGGACCAGGGCGCACACCTTATCGGTGGTATCATTGTCAAATTTCAGCCGCCGCAGAATCGCCCGCGCCATCTCACTGCCCCGCAGCGGGTGATTATGAAAATGGTCGCATCCCGCTTCGTCCACACTGCGGCAGAGGGGTTTTGCCACGTCATGAAACAGCATGGTAAGCCGCAGCACCTTGTCCGCCGGAACCTCCTCCATCGCTTTTATGGTATGCTCCCCCACCGTATAGCAGTGGTGGGGATTGTTCTGCGCCGTCTCCATCATGGCGTCAAACTCCGGCAGAAATATCTTCGTCAGCCCCGTCTCATAGGCAGCCCTGATTTCCTCCGGGTGGTCAGAGGTCACAAGCTTCACCAGCTCCACCTGAATGCGCTCTGCGCTGACCTTTGCAATATTCGGCGCCAGCTCAGAGACTGCCTGCCTGGTAGCCTCCTCCATGGTAAACCCCAACTGCGCCGAAAAGCGCACTGCCCGAAGCATCCGAAGGGCGTCCTCGGAAAAACGCTCCTTCGCACAGCCCACACAGCGGATAATCCCACGTTTTAAATCCCCGGCGCCGTCAAAGGCATCCACCAGCCCGGTTTTCTCATTATATGCCATGGCATTGATGGTGAAATCCCGCCGCTTTAAATCCTCTAACAGATTTGAGGTAAACAGCACCTCCTTCGGATGTCTTGCGTCCTCATATTCCCCGTCAATCCGGTAGGTGGTAACTTCAAACCCCTCCTGCCCCAGCATCACCGTTACCGTTCCATGCTGAATGCCTGTGTCGATGGTGTGCCGGAAGAGCTCCTTTACCTGCTCCGGCTTTGCGGAGGTGGTGATATCCCAATCCTGGGGCGTCCTCCCCAGCAGAGTGTCACGCACGCACCCGCCTACGGCATAGGCTTCGTATCCGTGGTTTCCCAGAGTGCTTATAATCGTATTTACTTTTTCCGGCAAAATCATTTTCATATACGATAGTTTCCTTTAGTCGATGTTTTTATGGTATAAAGCAGGTCGTCCGCCTGTTTTATCATCGCATTAATTTCCTCCTCGTCCCTGATGTATTCCTTTGCCACGATTCCGATGGAGCAGGAAATCCGCTGCTGCTGTGCAATGGAAACCTCTTCTCCCAGGCTCTCTGCAATTTCCTTTTCAAAGCCCTCCGCCTCTGCAATCATGGTATAAATCTGTCTCGCCCAC
>JAGAIK010000027.1 GCA_017626625.1 Roseburia sp. | reverse complement strand
GTGGTAACCACCAATGCGTAGGGAAGGTTCATATCCGGCAGTAAATCCGTAGTCATTCTCGTAAAAGAGACAACTCCTAAGACCACTACCAGAATCACGCCTACAATCACCGTGTATGGCTTCTTCACACTAAACTTCGAAATCACTTCCGTATCCTCCTGACTTTTCTTTCCCGGCTTTCCGTTTCTTCAGTAGTTTCAGTTTACGTCTTTTTGTCGAAAAAACAAGATTTTTTGCGCAATTTATATTTTTTTAAGATTCAACTCTGCCGTTTTCCGGTGCCTGACCTTTTTTTTCCCACAAAAAAGGAGGTTCCCCGTTTATCCTTAAGGAGCCTCCTCTCTCTGACTTATGAAATTTTATTCTTCGTCCTCTTCGTCATCTACAATGGCTGCCGCCGCACCTGACACCGCAGACACCACTGCAATCACTGTCACTATGATTACTAATACAAGCAATACAATCAGAAAAATCCATAATCCGCTTTCTGTCATCTCGTCCTCCATACCTGCACATTGTTCTATTCAGCTCTGCCGGAACCGGCAGTCTTACGCCTGTGTAACTTACTGAAATACTAGAACAAGTATAGCACATCCACGGTTTCTTGAAAAGAGGAATTTGTATGTATTTAACCCTTCACACTTCCTAACGCCACACCCTGTACAATGTGTTTCGACAAAATCAGATACACCACAATCACAGGGAAAATGGAGAATGCAATCATCACATACACCTGCCCCATGTCGAATTTCAGCCAGTCTGCGGAACGCAGCTGCGCAATCAAAATCGGCAGTGTCTTTTTCTTGTCGTCATGTAAAATCAACGCCGGAGTGAAGTAATTGTTCCAACTGCTTACAAAGGTGAAAATCGCCTGCACGGCAATCGCCGGTTTCATCAGCGGAAGCACAATGGTATTAAAGGTGCGGAACTCACCGGAGCCGTCAATACGCGCCGCCTCTATCAGGGATAAGGGCAGGGAGCTTTCCATATACTGTTTCATATAGAAGAACGTCACCGGAGCCGCGATGGAGGGGATAATCAGCGGAATAAAGCTGTCCTCCAGTTTCATTTTCGAAACCAACTGTACAAAACCAAGGGCGGTCACCTGAGTCGGTATCATCATAATCATTAAGATAAAAGGATAAATAAATCTCTTTGCCTTAAATTCATAAGCATGAATGGCATAGGCTGTCATTGTGGAAAAATATACGCACAGTGCAGCGCTTGCCGTTGCCACAATCAGGCTGTTTAAAAGTCCTGACCAGATAGGCAGTGTTCCGTTGACAAGATTCGTCCAGTTTTTTATCAGATTGTTGCTGGGCAGTGCGGAAAATCCTGCCTGCAGTTCTCCGTTGGACCTGGTGGCGTTGATAAACAACACATAAAACCAGAACAGACAGAAAAATGTTACGATAGCGAGCACCACATATGCAATGGTTCTTCTGGCATGAATACCGAGTCCCTTTGTTGTTTCCTGATTCATATTTTCCATACCAATCACCCCTTTCTCTTATCGTTGCCTGTCACCTTAAAGATAACCAGGCTGAGGATTCCCGTGATAATAAACAGCACTACCGACAGCGCACCTGCCATACCATAGTTCTTACTATATAAATGTTTATTCAGGAACATAATCAACGTCATCGTGGAACGCATTGGGTCTCCGGTTCCGTTTGTCAAAATCTGCGGTACATCAAAAAGCTGTAACCCACCGATTAAGGAAGTAATCATGACATATACTAAAATCGGGCGAAGCAGCGGCAGGGTAATCTGGAAAAATACCTGTGTGGAAGTCGCTCCGTCCACCTCCGCAGCCTCAAAAAGTGAGGTATCAATTCCCATCATGCCCGCCATCAGAAGAATGGTGGTATTTCCAAACCACATCAGGCAGTTCATAAATGCAATCAGCCCTCTGGTACTTCCCACATTAGACAAAAACTTGTAGGGCGTATCAATAATGCCAATCTGCATCAGGATAGAGTTGATGGGACCGCCGTCGGAAAACAGCGTAAAGAACAGCATGGAGAACGCAGACGCCATAATCAAGTTCGGCAGATAAATCACGGTCTTAAAAAATCTTGCGCCCTTTAATTTCAGCCGCACGTCCGAGAACCACGCACCCAACAGCAGAGATAACAGTATCTGGGGAATAAAACACATAATCCACAAAATCATGGTATTTTTTGCGTAAATCCAGATGTCTCCGGAGCTGAACAAACTGACATAATTATCAAACCCCACGAAGTTCGGTCCAATCTGGTTCAGTCCCGACATATAATTCTCAAAGAAACTGTTGTAAATCGTTGTTACCATTGGTATTAATTGAAATACCACATAAACAATAATAAATGGCATTAAAAATATATAACCCCATTTATTGTACCTTACGGCTTTTCCTTTCATTTTAACTTCCTCCTTTTCTTTTTTTCCACACCTGAAGCCTATTCCTTGCTACAGAATTCGCAGCAATCTTCATTCTCCTGCTGCCATAAACCTTGCTGCCAATTCTGTATTTCACTGGTGTACCGACATGTTCCTTTTTCGCTAAACAGTGCCGGATATATCGTCACTCTGCAATACGACTTTGCACCCGCCTTCTCCAGCGGAGTGCAAAATCGTCTGTTATGTATCATCCGGTTCCCTGTATCAGCGGCAGAATTTCCGCCCCTGCTTTTGTTATCCGCTAACGTGATAATTCGGGATATTTCTCAAGTACTGCTGTGTAGAATAACTCCAATGCTTCATCTAAAGTTGCATTTCCCTGGAAATAATTCTTCATTGCTTTCTGGAACTCTTCGTTACAGCCCTGGTCATACGGAGATAAGTTGCTTAAATCAAGGCTTTCCACACCTGCGCAGTACATGGCAAGCGGGTTCTGTCCGCCTAAAATCTTGCTGGAATATTTGGTGTCCTCTGCCATGGTTTCCATTACGTTCTTGTTGTTTACAAAATCATCATCCTTTACAACGATTTCTTTCATAATATCTTCGTTGGTGGTCATCTGAAGCATAATATCTTTTACAAGACCTGCGTTATCTGTCCCTGCTGCTGCACAAATCCACGTACCGCCCCAGAAGAAGCCCTGAGGTCCTTCGGTTGCTCCCCAGCCGCCTGCGTTGCCGATACTTCCCTCGGTATCTGCTGCCATACTGAAGTTTACCAACCATGCAGGTCCGAAGTAAGCAAATACTTTTCCTTCCGGATAGAAACCTGCGCTCCAGTCGTCGCTCCACAAATCGTGTGTTCCGGTCTCGCCTGCATCTACTAATTCTTTCGAGTCATTGACCCAGTTCATAATATTTTCATCAATATTGATTTTTCCGTCAACTACCCATTTAGAGGTTACGTTGTTAGAGTATACACGGTAGGTATCATTGACAGAAGATACGATGGAATAACCTGCATCTTTTAAGGTTTTTGCTGTCTCATTAAAGGTATCCCAGTCCTTTACCGCTTCCTGCACGGTTGCCGGGTCATCGGAACCAAGTACTTCTTTTGCAGCTTCCCGGTTATAGAATAAGACGCCCGGACAGCCCTGCCATGAAACACCCTTTAATACGCCGTTAGAATCGGTAACAATATCTTTTGTATACTGATACTGGTTTGCCAAATCAGCGTCTGTAATGCCAAGGTCAGCTACCGGCATTGCGTAATCGGTATCTACATATTTTAATGCGTAGTCAGCCTCTACTAAGAAGAGGTCAATCTTGTCATCTGCTGCCGCATCCGCCTGTTTTAACAAGGTAGCGTCCAGATTGTTCTGATATGCGTTGTCATCATTCGGAGTAATGTTCCATTTTACCGTAACGTCACCGATGGTTCCTGAGGTAGCGTCCACCTTGGTATATCCCGGATAGTGGTCTGTGATACGGGATTTGAACTCTTCATTCCAGCAGTAGATATTTAACACTTTTCCTTCGTCTCCTGCAGCTGCCGTGGTATCGCTCCCGGCATCTGCGGTTTCTGTTCCGGCTGCGTCTGCTGTATCTGCATCTGCGGTGCCTGCGTCTGTGGTACCTGCATTTCCAGTGCCTGCGTTTGTGGATGCTCCTGCGTTATTGCCGCATCCTGCTATCATGGTTGCTGTCATTGCTGCACATAATAATGCGCTTACGATTTTCTTTTTCATAGAAAACCCTCCTCCTTAATCATAGGTTTTTTGTTTTTGGTTTTCAGGAAACTTACGGTCCCGTCCAGGGCATTTCTGCAAAAATGCCGGCATATCTTAATTTTCGATAGTTCCAACGGACTGTCCCGGTATTAAAGTTCCTTCTATAACGACTCTCTCAACGAGAGTTGTTCTCGGTTTTTCAATGGCGCTGATTAATCGTTTTGCCGCTTCGCTGCCGATTAACTCCGCGTCCTGTTTTATGGTGGCAAGTTTCGGATGCAGCAACTGCGATATTCTCGTGCCGTCGTAACCTGCAACGGAAATGTCCTCCGGTATCTTAAGCCCAAGCTCGGTGATAACATTTCTTCCTCCAATCAGAGAGGTATCATCGGGATAGATAATGCAGGTGGGCGGTTCTTCCAAATTCAGCAGTTCTTTCGTCTGCCTCGCCGCCTCCTTCGTCTCTAAGTACTCCGCCGACCGGATATATTCCTCCGGTATCTTAAGTCCAAGCTCATCTGTGGTGCGGTAAAAACTTGCCAGACGGTCCTTTGTGACATAAGAGCTGTCCTGCCCGTGTATGTATGCAATTTTCCGATGTCCCTGCCCGTAGATATATTTCACAAGGCTTTCGATTCCCTGAATGTTATTAGAGCATACCGCCGTACAATTATGATGGATATAGTCAATGGTGACTACCGGCAAATCTCCGTTCATCAGTTCTAAGACATCGGGGTCGCTGTAATCGGCACAGACAATCGCCACTCCCTCAAAATTCCGGTATCTGCAATGTTCATAATAGGACATCTTGCGTTTTTCAAGGCAGGTATTGATAAAAGTGATATCATATCCTAACTTTTCCGCCTCTACCTTTAAACCGTTTAAAACGCCGGAAAAATATTCGTGGGTCAAACCTCTCCCCGCCTCTTCTTCGAAAAGAACTCCTATATTATAGGAACGGTTGGTTTTTAATGCCCTTGCCGCCGCATTGGGAAAATACCCAAGGGCTTCTGCTGTCTTTCGTACACGTCTCTTTGTCTCTTCGCTGATATCCTTCTGGTCATTCAATGCCTTGCTTACGGTAGCAGTGGACACTCCACATTTTTCCGCTATCGTCTTTAAAGATACCATTCGAACCTCCTGCTGTTTCGAAAACAATTTGAAAACAATATGTTTTGTTATTGCTTAATCGTTTTCGTACTCTTATCATATTCCATTCTTGCAGGAAATGCAACCCATTTTTATCTTTTCGTCGTGTTTCACACTTTTTTACAGTTATTTTTGTGCATTTTTGCATAGAATATTAGTGTTTTTACCTTAATAATTAGACATCGATTTTCATTTCTTATACGTTTTCGTATTTATCCCCACATTTTTCCCTGGTTTTTCCTTTTGTAACTTTGTTCCATATTTTATTCCCTTTTTTGTCTATTCTGCCAGTTTACCTGTTTTTTCAATGTTTTCTATTGATTTTTTCTTTTTATGAAGATATACTTTGAATCAGAAATTTTCAACTTAATCGTTTTCGATAACGTTACGTTGACTACTACGTTTGATATGGAGGATTTATTTATGAAATTCGGCTATTTTGATGACGCAAACAAAAAATATGTCATCACTTCCCCAAAGACCCCGCTGCCATGGATTAACTATCTTGGCTCGGAGGATTTCTTCTCCCTGGTTTCTAACACCTGCGGAGGCTATAGCTTCTATAAAGACGCAAAGCTGCTCCGCCTCACCAGGTATCGTTACAACAATGTTCCTTATGACAGCAACGGTCACTACTATTACATTAAAGAGGGCGATACCATATGGAATCCGGGCTGGATGCCTACGAAAACGGAACTGGACAGCTATAGCTGCCGTCACGGCATGGGCTACTCCGTTTTCAATGGAAGTAAAAACGCTCTTTCCGCAGAATTGACGGCATTTGTTCCGGTGGGCTATAGCTGTGAGGTCAACAAGCTGACCCTCACCAACAACGGAACCGCAGAAAAACAGTTTTCCGTCTTTTCCTATGTAGAGTTCTGTCTCTGGAACGCCATGGACGATATGACGAACTTCCAGCGGAATTTCTCCACCGGAGAGGTGGAAATCCACGGTTCCGCCATTTACCACAAGACCGAATACAGAGAGCGCAGAAACCACTATGCTGTTTATGCAGTAAATGCCCCGGTGGCAGGCTTCGATACCGACCGGGATGCCTTCTTAGGAGCTTACGGCGAAAATTCCGCTCCGGAAGTGGTTGTGACAGGCACTTCCAAAAACTCCGTTGCCAGCGGATGGGCTCCTGTAGGTTCCCACCACTTATCTGTCACCTTAGCTCCGGGGGAGAGCAAGACCTTTGTCTTTGTTCTTGCCTACGTGGAGAATCCGGTGGAGGAAAAATGGGTCGGTCCTGCAGAGGACAACGTGATTAACCGTGCTCCCGCCAATGCGCTGCTTGCGCAGTTTGACACCACGGAAAAAGCGGATGCCGCTTTAGCAAAATTAAAGGAATACTGGGATGCCCTGTTATCCCACTTTACCGTTTCCTCCAGCGAGGAAAAACTAGACCGCATGGTCAATGTTTGGCACGAGTATCAGTGTATGGTTACCTTTAACATGAGTCGTTCCGCTTCTTATTTTGAATCCGGAATCGGACGGGGCATGGGCTTCCGGGATTCCTGCCAGGATTTGTTAGGCTTCGTACACCTGATTCCCGACCGTGCAAGGGAGCGTATTTTAGATATCGCAGCCACCCAGTTTGAGGACGGCAGCGCTTACCACCAGTACCAGCCCCTGACCAAAAAGGGAAATTCCGACATCGGAAGCGGTTTCAACGATGACCCGCTGTGGCTCATTGCCGGAGCTGCCGCTTACATTAAGGAGACCGGAGACTATACGATTTTAGACGAAATGACACCTTATGACAGCGACACCTCCAAGGCAACCGACTTCATGGAGCACTTAAGACGTTCCTTCCATTATACGTTAGAGCATTTAGGACCTCACGGTCTGCCGCTTATCGGGCGTGCCGACTGGAACGACTGTCTGAACTTAAACTGCTTCTCCACAGAGCCGGGAGAATCTTTCCAGACCTTTGGACCTTCGGAAGGACCTAACGCAGAATCCGTATTTATCGCCGGAATGTTTGTCCGCTACGGAAAAGA
Organism: Roseburia sp.; assembly: GCA_017626625.1. Lineage (GTDB taxonomy): Bacteria > Bacillota > Clostridia > Lachnospirales > Lachnospiraceae > Roseburia. Next base: position 913 of record JAGAIK010000027.1, on the reverse strand, counting down.
CTACGCCGCTATCTGCCGCCACAGAGGGCTCACAGAAGAGGCAGAACTGGCAGAGAAAGCCATTGCCGACATGGAGAAAACCGTCCTTGAAGCCGGACGGGACGGCGAATGGTTCTTACGCGCCTACGACCACTACAAAAACAAAATCGGCTCCAAAGAATGCGAGGACGGAAAAATCTTCATCGAGCCCCAGGGCTTCTGTGTTATGGCAGAAATCGGCTTAGAAGAGGGACATTGTTTAAAGGCAATGGAATCCGTAGAAAAATACTTAGACACCGAATACGGTATCGTGCTGCTGCAGCCTCCTTACCACAAATACCATGTGGAGCTTGGCGAGATTTCCTCCTATCCGCCCGGATATAAGGAAAACGGCGGTATCTTCTGCCACAACAACCCCTGGATTTCCATTGCAGAGACGGTTGTGGGACGGGGCAACCGGGCATGGCAGGTGTATACGAGAACCTGTCCTGCCTACATAGAGGATATCAGCGAAATCCACCGCACCGAGCCTTATGTCTATTCCCAGATGATTGCAGGAAAGGACGCTCCTAATTTTGGCGAGGCGAAAAACAGTTGGCTCACCGGAACGGCTGCTTGGACCTTCTTAGACGTATCCCAGTTTATCCTGGGTATCCGCCCGGATTATGACGGTCTGACGGTAGACCCCTGTATTCCCGATACCTTAGACGGATTTACTGCAAAACGTGATTTCCGCGGCGTCAGCTACCACATTACCGTGAAGAATCCGAACCACGTACAGAAGGGTGTTGTCTCCCTGACGGTGGACGGTGTTTCCGTTGAAGGAAATACCATTCCGGTGGTGACGGACAAAAAAGATGTGTATGTTGAAGCTGTAATGGGGTAAATCCTAAGTATTTAGTCTCATTCTGTCCGGCAAACCTCTGCCAGGGAT
>JAGAIK010000327.1 GCA_017626625.1 Roseburia sp. | reverse complement strand
TCCTCCGGATACATCGGCTTCATATCAAACTTCTTACTGCGGATAATCTTAATCTCCTCATCCTCTTCTGATGATGCCTCTAAAAATTCCTGCTTAAACACAGACGCCACATTCTGCTGTTTCGTCACCAGCTTCGTCCTGTATTTTTTCAACTGGCGCTCAATCACTTCTTCCACCAGGTCAATGGAAACATACATATCGTTGCTCACCTGCTCGGAACGGATATAATTTCCTTTCATCGGAATCGTAACTTCCACTTTCTGGCGTTCCTTCTCCACACTGAGGGTCACATAGACGTCCGTATCGGGAGTGAAGTATTTCTCAAGCTTATTTAACTTGTCCTCCACTGCCGCTTTCAATCCCTCTGTCAGTTCAATGTTCCTTCCTGTAATCTTAATTCTCATGATGCCCAACCCCTTTGCCGTTTATTTGATACAAGATTTATATCATGTTTTTATTATACCATATTTCAAAATTATATCAAGAAAATATGATTTCTTTAACACTTTTTTCAGAATATTCGCCTGTTTCTCTCCAAGCATTTTCAAAGAAACTTCTATTTTCCGGCGGTCCGCCAAAACTTAACCCAGGGTCAGGCTGAGATATCCCTGTTCCCCGAAGGTCTGCCCCTCCGGCAGCCAGAGCATTCCGGGCGCAGTTTTTACCTCATACCGCGCTGCCCCGGTTTCCTCTAACAGCCTCGGCAGCAGAACGGAAAGCTGCCTGCCGGATAAAGTAGTTTCCTCCACCACAAGACAGTCACCCTCCAAACGGTACATCAGAATAAATTTTTCCTTTAAATTTTTCTCACCGGACACCAGCAGTGTCTTTCCTCCGCAGTAAGCGTTTTCCTCCATGGCATAGGCAACCGCCGCCTCATCCCAGCAGACAAGCCCTTCCTGCATAAAATGCTCCTGACGGATTTTCACATACTCCGCCGGGGTAATCTGTTCCGACAGGTCGTAGCTGTCCGCTTCCTCCCCGACGGAAAGCTCCAATGCCTGGATATCCCCGGTCTGCGCCGCATTTTTCTCAAATGCCCGCCGGAAGCCCAGCTTTTCATAATAGGAAATAAGTCCTTCCTCTGCCGGGGACAAAATCAGAGGTTCCCGGTAATGCTCCTTGGCAAATTCCAGGAGTTTTGCCCCGTAACCGTTCCCCCGGTACTCCGGCAGGGTTGCCACCGCATAGACATAGCGGGAGGGAATATTTTCTTCTCCCCTGCGGCAGGCAGCGGGAAGAAAACTCGCCATGGAAACCGCTTTGCCCTCCAGATAGTAGAGCAGCATGGTTTCCTCCGTCATGCGGTTTTTGATATAAAAATCAATATATTCTTCCTCGTCCCCAAAACAGCTCTGCCAGATTTCCTGTATCTCCCCCCGGTTTTTCTCCGGGTCTGCAAACACAATATTACTCTCCGCTGCAACATATTTTTTCAGCAGGATTTCGGGATAATAGGAAAGCTTCGCCCTGCGCAGCCCCGGGTCTCCGGTATCTTCCTCACGGTTGATATAGGTAAAATCCTGGCAGGCATGGGTGACAAACTGCTGGTTAATCATGGGATAAGCCCCCTGCATTTCCGGATAGGCTTTCTCAAAGTGAACCACGAAGGTGTCGGAATTTAGCGGCTCGCCCATGGTAAACGCCACAATCTCGCCGGATTTCCGCAACACACCGCCCACAAGCCCCAATTCCTCCCTGTGGTCAAACGCCTCATGAAGCACGGCGATTTCCTGTTCCATTTCCTCATTCCATTTCTCGGAACGCATCCGTATCCAGGTATAGGTCATGGTGCGGCATTCTTCCATATTATCCGCCGTCATGGGCTCGTAGGACCAGTCGTCCCCGTCCTTAAACCGTGCAATGTGGTTTCTTTTGCCGTGGAGTTTCTTTCCCGCCAGCGTGGTAAGCTTTTCCCTGGAGTAAATATAATCATAATCGTCCCTGTCGCCCCAAATGAAAAAACTGCCAGGATACCACTCCATTAATTCTTTCCGGTCACGCTCACTCAATGGGCTCATAATGAGGCTCTGGTTCTCCTCATGACAAAGAAAAAGCAGCTTTTCAATCACTGCTTTTTTATCGCCTGCCCCGATGGGGTAGGAATATTGGTGTTTTCCGCCTTCCATGAAACGAATGACGCCGCAGCCGTCGGTCCGGGCGACTTCCACCTGATACACGTTCCGCCAGATGAAATTGTTGGCGAAGGTATATTCACAGGCATTTCTGTTATCCTGTGCAAACAGGGCGTCCATCCACGCCTTGTCTGCCAATGTAATCTGATGAAATTCCAATTTCTTCATTTCCATGTTCTATAAATCCTTAACATCCATTATCGTTTTCCTGCGCTTAGTTTCTGCAAAATTTCTGTTTTTATTCCCTTCCAGTGTACCGGCACATTTCGTGAAAGATGAATATGCCGGCACACGGATATGGAATTGGGCAATTTATTGATAAAATGCTGTCCTAGCCCTGCATTAAGAATTTGATGATTTTCTCTGTATCCTCTGCTTCATATGCCACTAACTCCAACTCCGGAATTTCTGCGTCCATCTTCAAAATCGTAGCAAGGGAAACATACTGGCAAAGCTTTGATTTCAGGTTTAAGCGGTCACCCTCTCCGGTAATCAGTTCTACCTTTCCATCGCAGGAATCAATCACATTAAAAAATCCGTCGATATCCTTAATATTTCTGATTTTCATATACAGCCACTCCTATCTTTCTTTTTTGCATATGATATCATAATACGATGAAAAAGGAAATATAAATCTCAAATTACATAAAGTTTCTGCGTTTCCCGTTTAAAGAAGCCTATGGGACAACGCCCCACAGGCTTCGAAAAAACCAATCTTAATTTTTGTCTTTCATCGCTTTTTCTATGATGTCATACGCCGCCGCTGCTTCCTCCTTTGTGAGCTGCGGCGTATCCTTTAATACATAATCCATACCGAGATTATCGTATTTTACCTTCCCAAGGGCATGGTAGGGCAGCACCTCTAATTTTTCCAGATTAGAAAGCGTTCCGATGAAATTCCCCAACTTCGTCAGTTCCCCCTCGTCAAAG
>JAGAIK010000326.1 GCA_017626625.1 Roseburia sp. | reverse complement strand
TTTTTTCGTCTATGGTGACGGTGTGTATTCTGTTCTATATTAATCTTATCATATTTGAAATCTGTTCGAAGCTTTCCGAAAATTTTATTCTGGAAAATGAGAGGACGGTTTGCACACAGCAGATTAACATTATAGCAAAAAGTACGGAAGAACAGAAAAAAATGATGGAGGAGTTTTATGCGGAGAAGCACAATCTGGTAAATGAGCTGGCGGCGCTGATGGACAGTATTGAACACAGCAGCAGAGAGCATGTGTTAGAGCGGCTGCGGGGAATTGTAAAAGCTTATAATATGGGCGAGCGGGTTTCCGACTGCGGAAACAGCACCATTGACACGCTGATTAATTTTAAGTATGCCGCCGCAAAGGAAATGGGAATTTCCTTTCAGTTAAAAATCTTTGTGCCGGAGTGCCTGCCGGTGAATGAATGCGATTTGGGTGTGGTGATAGGGAATGCTTTGGATAATGCCATAGAAGCCACAAGAGACTGCCTGGAGCATGAAAAAGTGATTCGGATAGTCATGGGTGTAAAAAAAGAGGCTTTTGTTGTAATTATTAAAAATCCTTATGAGCATAGATTAAAAAAGGACAAGACCGGCGAACTGGCATCCACGAAGGAAGAAAGTAAAGGGCATGGCTATGGCGTCCGTGCCATAAAACATGTGGTGGAGAAATATCACGGAGAAGTGCTGATTGAGGAAACCCCGGAGCAGTTTATTCTCAGGGCATTTATGAATATCGGGGAGCTTTGACCAAGCGGGCTAATACCTTTTTTAAAAAGGTTTAGTATAAAACAAAACCATCTTAAGGAGGTAACTTTATGGACAAACAGAACAAAAACACCTTGATTGCAAAAACACTGGCAAATGTGGCAGAGAATGCCCTTTCCTCTGCGGCAAACAGCAGATGCGTGTTTGTTTACCACCAGCCAAAGCAGCCGAAAGATTTGAAGCAGTTCCGGAAATTTTAGCAGATGGACAAGGCGGCAAGGTTACTGACGGATTATGTGAAAAAGAAGGGAGTCATTGGAGAAAAGGAAAGAGATGTGTATGAATACGGGTTTCTCATTGCGTTAGAGGCAATGTCCGGCTTTCTGGCATGTATGGTTTTGGCAGCCATGTTACATATGACATGGGAGGGATTCTTGTTTTTTCTTATCTTTATCCCCATGCGCTCTTTTGCCGGAGGGCTTCATTTAGACCAGTATTGGAAATGCTTTTTGCTATCCTGTGCAACCTTTCTTCTGGTATTGCTGCTTGTGAAAGCTGTAGATATCCCAATGGCAGTGTCTTTTGTTTCGATTCTGCTTATGATGGGATGTATTTATGGAATGTATCCTGTGGAACACCATAACCGTCAGGTGGACAAAGAAGAAAATTCATACTTTAGAAAACAACTGATAAAATATCTTGTGATAGATTTTGGAATCGCAGCAGGCTGTTATATTTTAAAAAAAGAGAAAGCCCTGTCGTTACTTGCGGTGACCTTCGGATTACTTGCGGTGACCATGTTGATAGGGAAAGCCAGGCAGAAAAAATAAAAGAAGGAAAAACCCCCATAAGTCAGAAAATGCTGATTTATGGGGGTTTTTTTGATTCCAATATATCAGTATGTTGACAGGCTGACTATTTATAGATTTAAATTAAATATATAGGAAAATTTGACAAGCCAGAGAGGAATTATGACAAAAGCGAAAAACAGCCTTAATTTATCAGATAATTAGGACTAGCGTATGGTTCCAACATTATTTCCGGTGTCTTGCCCGGCAAAATACCAGGGGGATAAGATACCAGGCTTAAGAATCTTCTGACAAAAAAATTGCATAGCTAGTTTACATTCTCTCGAAAGATTTCTTTTTACCTCACAAGGAGGGAAAAGAATATGGGAGAATTATCATTACTATTGCAGGAGATTTCGAAAGACAAAGAAAAATTTTATTTACTGGTAGAAAAGATGAATCCACTGATAAAGAAATACACACGGTTGATGTACAAGGACGAAAGCGAAGATGTGCGGTCAGAGTATTTACTTGCATTGTGGGAGGCTCTGTTAAAGATAGAGTATTGTGACAATGACGGGAAATGTATGAATTATTTCTGTAATGCCATAAGAAATAAATTTCTGGAATTATACCGTGCCAGCAGAAAAGAACATGACGCGGAGGGGGCGATGGATGAAGAGGCGCTCTCCCGAATATCCGTAGAGGAAAATCCATTCCACGATTTTATTCTCCGGGAGGATTTAAAACAGATTTTAGCAAAAGAGAGTGAAATGAAACAGAAAATTTACGGGGCGGTTTTATTTGAGGAACTTCCCGATGCGGAAATTGCAGAGCGATATGGGATTTCAAGGCAGTATGTGCACCGGGTAAAAAAAGAGCTGTATTTGAAACTGAAAGAACAATATTTTTGAAAGGAAGCGAGGTATTATGTATGAACGTTAGGGGTTTATGGGAAAAAGGAATGGTTGTGTTGGCAGGAACCTGGATTGGCAACCGGTTCGGTTTACTGCTTCCGGTAATAGGGCTATTGATTCTTCTGATGATTACAGATTATGTATCGGGGCTTCTGGCATCGAAAAAGGAGGCGTTAGAGCATCCGGGGGATAAAAAATACGGTGTAAGCAGTCACCGCAGTATTCTGGGGATTTATAAAAAGGTGGGGTATATGCTCACCATATTTGCAGCGGTATGCGTGGACTATCTGATTTACAGGTTTGCGGCGGAACTGAAGCTGCCTTATCAGTCCAATACCATATTTGGGCTGTTGGTGGGTATCTGGTTTGTGATTAATGAGATTATTTCAATATTGGAAAATGCCGGGAGGTTAGGAGCGGAACTTCCCGATTTTATAAAAAATGTGTTGACGGACTTAAAAAAAGAAGTGGAAAAGAAATCATAAAAAAAGAGTGCGCTTTGTGACCGGACGCTGTAGGGCGGTGCGGGCTGCAAAGTTCACTCTTTTTGTGTTAAAATGTCTGATATAAGGGAAAAAATGCCAGAAAACAAAGGAATTGTAACAGAAGAGAAAAAAATGGGGATTCTGTTTTATAATGGGATTTGCCTGTAGGGTATATCATTTAAGGAAAGGATTGCACATAAAATGTGTGCGTGGAGGAAACCATGAAAAAATTCAGTATGATTTTTGTTCTGCTGGTTACGGGGCTTTCGGTGTCTGCCTGTTCCGTAGCTACAAATGAGAAACAGGAGGTAACGTCAGAAGTGGAAGAGATGCAGGAGCAGAGCGCCGGAAACACTGCTGATACAGAGAAAGGGGCAGAACCTGGAAATGCTGGCAATACGGACAGTATGAGTGAGACGGAGAAGCGTGCAGGAGAAAAAAATACTGCGGAAGAAGATATGGTAGAAGTAGGACAGAGCCGCCAGATTTCCGGCTACGAGTTAGTAGACGGTGACAGCGTCCCGGTGACGGTTACCTTTACATTAAAAGACGTGCTGCGGGGAGACGAGGCATACCGGAAGCTTGCGGAGGAAAATGCAGGGCTTACAGAAGCGCCGGAGGGCATGGAGTATGTGGTGGCAGATATCGGGGTTTCCTATGATGAGGGGGAGGCGGAGAGCCTTTACCTGGCAAAAAACGAAGCCTCCCTGCCGTCGGCGAAATTATACTTTGCACTTTCAAACGGTGACAGCAACGGAGAAGATTTGACCGGGGATATGGCAGACGGCATTTACCTCTTAGAACTGCAAAAGGGGGAAACAGGAGAAGGGACGGTTGTATTTTTACATAACAAAGACAGCGAAGAACCTCTGTATTTTGCGGGATTTGACAACGTAATCAAATTTGATATAAAAAAATAAAAACGCAGTTTACAAAAACCTTCCGAAATTCTTTTTTCTAATTGTACATGTACAAAACACAGCAAACAAAAAAAGAATGGAGGAAAAAAAATTATGGCATTTAAAACTTCACAGGCAGGGGTAAATTTAATCAAATCTTTTGAGGGATGCAGACTGACAGCATATCAGGATTCCGCAGGTGTATGGACCATCGGTTACGGACACACCTCAGGGGTAAAAAAGGGTATGACGATTACCGAGGCTCAGGCGGAGGCATATTTGAAAGGAGATTTAGGAACTGCGGAAAACGCAGTCAATGGAAAAGTAACTTACAGCATCAAACAGAATCAGTTCGACGCTCTCGTTTCTTTTACATATAATGTAGGTTCGGGGAATTTTGGTTCCAGTACGCTTTTAAAGAAGCTGAACCAGGGAGATATCACTGGCGCAGCCAACGAATTTGACAAATGGAACAAGGCAGGGGGAAAGGTATTAGAAGGATTGGTAAGAAGACGTGCCGCAGAAAAAGCAATGTTTTTAAACGGAACAACCACAGGCGGCGGTACTACTACCAGTGGAGATAGCACCATCCGTGCTTTCCAGACATGGTTAAACAGCAATTACGGTTCCGGACTCAGCGTAGACGGAGTTTATGGAAATAACACAAAGGTGGCTGCCACGAAAGCATATCAGAGAGTGCTTGGCGTTACTGCGGACGGAATTTTTGGCACAAATTCTAAAAATGCGGTAAAAACACTGAATGTGGGAAGCACGGGAAACGCAGTTCATTTATTGCAGGGAATGCTTTACTGCCGCGGGTTTAATCCCAACGGTGTAGACGGTACTTACGGCGGCGGAACCAAGACAGCAGTGCTCAATTTCCAGAAAAGCAAGGGGCTTGGCTCAGACGGTATCGCAGGTCCTGCCACCATGTATGCACTTTATAACTAAAATCGCATAGGATAACATAAGAAAGACAGAAAATGAGGAAAGCCTCGAAATCAGAAGCATAAGAAAACTGATTTCGGGGTTTTAGCATATTTTATGAAAAAGAAACAGATATTCCGGGGGGCTGCCACAGCTATGATAACCCCGATGAAGGAGGACGGCAGTATTCATTTTCAGGCGTTTAAGGAGCTGCTTGAAATGCAGATAGCGCAGCAGGCAGATGCCGTTGTGGTGGCGGGGACCACGGGGGAGGCATCCACCCTGACAGATGAGGAGCATTTGGAGTTGGTGGAATTTGCGGTAAAAGCAGCAGGCGGGCGAATCCCTGTGATTGCCGGGGCAGGGAGTAATAGTACGGCACATGCGGTTTATATGTCGAAGGAATGTGAAAAACTGGGGGTCGATGGTCTGCTTCTGGTCACGCCTTATTATAACAAGACGTCTCAACAGGGGCTGTATCTGCACTATAAGGAGTGCGCAGGGGCGGTCAGCCTTCCCATTATTCTCTATAATGTGCCCTCAAGAACCGGGGTAAATATTCTGCCCGGCACCTATCAGCGGTTGGCTGAAATTGATAATATCACAGCCTGCAAAGAGGCGGGAGGAAATTTTTCCCAGATAGCCATGACGGCTGCCCTGTGTGGGGACAATCTCGCTATTTATTCCGGCAACGATGACCAGATTACGGCTGTCCTGGCGTTGGGAGGACAGGGAGTCATTTCGGTTCTGGCAAATATACTTCCGGCAGAGACACACGAAATCTGCGAAGCTTATTTCCGAGGGGAGGAAGAACGAAGCAGGGAGCTGCAGCTTTACTATATGGAGTTAATGAAAGCGCTGTTTTCGGACGTAAACCCAATCCCGGTGAAGGAGGCAATGCGGGAACTCGGTTACGAAGTGGGGAGCTGCCGCCTGCCGCTCTGTGACATGGAGGCTTCTGCAAAAGAGAATCTGCACCGGGTGTTGGAAAAATACGGATTATTTGATGAAATGATACGGGCGGCAGCCGTGAGTGAAATGGTTAAGGCGGCAGCCGTGGGTGAAAGGGAGTAAGCAGCCGGAAATGGATAGGAACAGGAGTGTATCTTGCAGGGGCAAAAAAGCATCTTGCAGGGTATGCTCTTGTTTTTTGTGCCGGGGATTGGTACATTATAGAAAATCGTATTAACTGTGCAGAGGTCAGTAGAATAGACGGAGAATAATGGGAAAAGAAATCATACAGAAACGGAGCCGCTTATGAGAGTAAGATTGCAGAAAGTGCAAAGAGAACGGGAGGAGGTCATTATCCGTTACCGGGAGATGACACCGGAGATAGAAAATATTGTCCGCTATGTGGAGGGCAGAGAGGAAAAAATATCCGCAGTAAAAGATGGGCAGCAGTATATGATAAAGCCCCGGGAGGTTATCTATTTAGAGAGTGTGGACGGAGGGACCTATGTCTATACCAGGGAAGATGTGTATCGGACAGGGCTGACGTTGGCTCAGGCGGAGACATATTATGGAAGGGAAGGCTTTTTTAGGTGCAGCAAATCTATGGTGATTAATATTTACCGCATTACCAGGTTGAAAAGCGAGCCGGAAAACCGCATTGACGCAACCATGGACAACGGGGAGCATGTGTTGATATCCAGACGGTATGCGAAGGAACTGCGGAATATTTTGAAGGGAGAAGCCGTATGAAACGTTTTAAAAACTATCTTTCCAGAGAAATAGAAATTGAATACAAGTCGTGCCTTTACTTTTTTGCCATGTTGTTTTTTTATTGCGTTTATTGTGTGGCGGAGGGAAGTTTTTCGGCAGACATTCTTATTCTGGCGGAGCTTATCGCCGCTAACTATCTAATGTGTTATGTGCAGGTGTATCTGCTGAGAAATTTTGATGCCGGGGAGAGCATGAATAAATTCACCTGTTGGTCTGTATTTTTCTGTTCTATGGCATATGCAGGGATAAGCTATTTGTTCCGGTGGTTCGACAGAAATCTGTGGGCGACATTCTGGTACTTCCTTTATGTGATTTTTCTGTACATCTGTATGTTTTTAGTAAATAAGGTAAAGCGGGAAATTGATACAAAACGGTTGAATGAAGAACTGGAACTGTTTAAGCGGAGCGAGCCGGAGGACGAAGGCACGGCAGTTGAAAAATAGAGAAATTGCAGGGAAAACAGCAGGGAGGAAAAGCAAATGGGAAAAGCAATCTGTATTAAAAATCTAACCAAGACCTACGGAAAAAACAGGGGCGTGACGGATTTGTCTTTAGAAGTGGAAGAGGGAGATATTTTTGGATTTTTAGGACCCAACGGGGCGGGGAAATCCACCACG
>JAGAIK010000325.1 GCA_017626625.1 Roseburia sp. | reverse complement strand
TTTCTCCATTATAATCACTCACATAGATGGCATTTTCATTTTGGTCAACATAATACAAATTTCCTTCCTCATCATAGGTCACATACCCATAATTCATCAAATTGGAATTACGGATGGAATCCTCTTTGTCTACAAAACCGTTAAGCTCTGAAATATCCATCCGTTCCAAACCGTTTATGTACCTCTGCGCAAGCACATCTGCCGTTGGCGTTGGTGTTGCCGCCGGTGTGTTCGTCGGCGTAGGAAGCGGCGTTTCTGTTGGAGCAACTGTCTCGGTTGGTGTTGGTGTCATATTTGACGTTTCGCTATTATCCTTTGTAGTACAGGCACATAACAGCGCAAGTGTCAAAGCACTAATATACAATAATTTCTTTTTCATAGACTTCCTCCTCCGTCTACAGGCATGGTTTATTCCTAGTAAATCACCCCGGTTTCGCCGGTTTCTAAATCATAGTACAAACAGTGATACACCCACTTGCCCTCCTCTTTCATCTGAGGCATAGCATACAAAGCCTTTGGCGTAATGTACATCTCATAAAAATTGTCCGAATCGATACACCAGATTTCTTCCGTGGTTTCACCATTCCACTTAAAAATAACAGCGTCCCGCTCAGGCGCAGCTTCACCTTCTTTTATTGTTGTGTCTTTATACATCATTTTTTTATAATAAAAATTCTTTCCGTCACTCACTATCGTCTGATCCGTCCGTGAATTTATCACGAAGCGTTCCTTTGTTTCCAGGTTCCAAACATAGCGCACCTCTGCATTTTCTGCGTCCACTATACTGAAATAGTTTCCGGCCAACAACGGAAGATATCCTTTTTGCTTTAGAAGCATCAGTTTTTCTCCATCCACTTTTACGATATAGTCCTTATGTTTTTTGGTCGTCTGGTTTTCCCTGCTTACTGCTTCCATCATCCAATAGCCATCACCCTTTGTAAAAAAACCGGTGTAAAACCCTGAAGTATCCTGTACCAGCTTACAATCCTTTCCGTCCAAATCCGAGGAAGAAAAGCCTCCATTTTCCCTATCCTCCCAGTACAATTTGCCATCCTCCAGCCGGAAATGTCCGGAATATTCCTCACAAATTTGTTCTACTTCTCCTGTTTCTATATGTACTCTCATAATAGCGGTGTACTGGGTACCATAATAAAGCCAGTCCCCTTCCAACCGCATCCAGCCCCAGGCATCACTGCCTTCGAAAATCAGCCGTTTATTTTCCCCCTTATAATCACTGGCATAAATAGAATTGGTATTCCGGTCTACATAGTAAATGTTTTTCTCCGCATCATAGGTCAGATATCCATAATTTAGAAAGTTGGAATTCCGCCGGGAGGTTTCCGCATCCACAGAACCACGAAGTTCTGTCCAGTCCACGGTTTCCAGGGAATTTATGTAGTTCTCCGCTCTTTGGTATGCCTGTTGATACTCTAACTGCTTCATCTCCAACGGCGACGGCGTACCGGTTGGCGCCGGGGTGTTTGTGACTTCCCTCCACTCCAGCGGAGTTGGGGATAATGTATCATTCCCAGTATCTGTTGTATTACATGCACATACCATTGCTAATGACAGCATACCTATGCATAATATTTTCTTCTTCATAAATGTCCTCCGTTTTCTTATGTGTTTTCCCTGGCACCGCTTCCCACAAACTAGTATATCTTCCCGGTTTCGCCGGTTTCCAAATCATAATACCAAAGCTCATACAGCCAGTCTCCGCCGGCACTGTCCAATATCCAATACAGCATATTTGGTGTCAGAAATTTATTTCGTGCATACAATTTTGATTCCATACAAAACAATTCTGTTTTTTCAGCACCGTCAAATCGATACATTATTTTTTTCTCATCCATTCCGGCACAGGCATATAAATAAATTCCGTCACTGACACAATTATCATCATGAAAATTTAGTTCGGTTTCTGTGTCTCTTTCCAAATCCCAAATCTTTTGTCTGCCGGAGCCAAAACAAATCCACTTTCCGGCAAGTAACGGTTCTCTGATTCCTTTTTCGATATAACACGGTATGTTTTTTGTTTCCTCAAAGGTGAGCAGATGTCCCTCCATCATAAATGCATAGTCATCCTTGTTGTAAGCATTTCCCAGCCAAAGTCCGTTTTCTGCCACCTGCAGACAATGCAGCATCAGCTCCTGTTTATGTAACAATGTTGGATTACCTCCATCCGGTTCTGCTACATAAAATCCGTCAAACCCGTTAATATAAAGCTTTTCCTGCCAGATAAGAAATGCTTCGCAGGACTGCCCCCACACTATTTCTGCCTCATGAGTTTCCAAGTGGATACGTTTTATGTAGTTATCCCCGGTGCTTAAGTAATATAGCCACTCACCTGCAATTTGCAGGTTTTTTCCACTGTCTGAGGTTAGCTGCCACCGGTTTTTTCCGTATCGGTCAGCAACAAAAATTCCACCGATATTTCTGTCTGCAAAATAAATGGTACCAGCCCCATCATAGGTCAGATAACCGAAATTATGGAGCACATTGGAATTCAGCAAAGAAGCTTCTTTTCCCGCATACAGCGAAAGCTCTGCCAGTTCCATCTGTTCACCTGATTCCATTGCTTCTATAATCTGCGCCCGCTTAGTTAAAATCCTGTCTTCCTTTTCAGGGTCTCCCTGCCCTGTAGCAGATGTCCATTGCTCCGGTATCGGAGTTGCCGTAACACACTCTTTGGGACTGTTTTCCTGCTCCTTTCCTTCCCCGCAGCCACCGAGTAAGCCTAAGAAAGCGAACAGTATAATTACAGTTGTAATTCTTTTCATTTGTTTCCTCCAAACTCTTCTACTGACTGATATGGTAACCTTCTTCCATGGTTCCTGTCAGGGTATAGCGGTATGTGTATCCAAACTGCGCCGGAAGATTTACATGCTCTACGCATTCTCTGTAGCGTCCATCCTTATCCCGGATGCCAATACGGAACATCAAATCTTTCGATTCGGACCAGTTGCCGTCAAAATCCTCCGGTAAAAATTCAAACCCGAAAACCTCTCCCTTGTCCAGTTTGCTTCCATTGGCATTGGATACCACCTGATTGCTGTACAATTCACCATTCATGTAGCAATACAGCGATATCATAGAAAGCTCATCCTCCGTCAGGTTCGCCAGCTCAATACCTATTTTCTTTGTTGGAATCCACTGGCTGTAG
>JAGAIK010000324.1 GCA_017626625.1 Roseburia sp. | reverse complement strand
CTACCTCTAAACTCGGTTTAAAATTCTTTAATTCTTCTTCAAAATTTATCATCGTTCTACCTCTTCTTATTTATACCGGACTGTGTTTCTGCCCGCCTGTGCCGGATTTGTACGAAATGGTGTCCTGCACATCTGCGTACAAAAAAACACCACTATATTATTTTCCTTACCCAGTATAATATAGTGGTGCTTAAAATCACGTAAATTTCTCTTAAGTTTTTCTTTTCTTATCGCAAAATCAATCCCTATTCGACACCCTGATAGCAGGGACGGGTTGAAATTTTATCACTGAGCTTGTAAAATTCCACGGATTTGCCCACATTCCGAAGGTCAAACCGCAAATCCTCAATGCGGATAATGACGCCGGGATATACCTCCTTGAGGACGGAAACACAGGCACCTCTCGAGCGCTCCACCAGACGGCGCAGCTTCTTTTCTTCTTCTCTGTCACTGGCGAGGACTGCCGTATCCCGGATTTTGATGCGGAGCAGCTGCATACGTCTTGGGTCGTTGGCATAGCTAACGCCGCGCTCAGACTCTAAAGCATCAAACTGCCTTAAGCCGCCCTCAATTTTCTGCAAATTCGTTGCGGTCGCTTCGATTTTCTTCTCAAGAACACGAAGCCTGCTGTATACATCTCCGCTGGCACCTACGGTAATCTCCGTCTTTTTCTCGGCGTCATTGCCAAGACTGGTGACCTCTACGCCCTGAATGGCATGAACTTCACCGCCGATGATGCTGCCCCTTGAACCGTTCATAATGACTTTTCCCTGACAGTTTACATTGCAGTCCATCATGACATCTGCCTGCAAATCACCGTCGCAGTCAATTTTGGTAAATTCAAAAAACTTTGCTGTAATATTGCCCTTGGTCTTGACGGAGGCCTTGTTTCCGCCTAACATACCGCTTCTTAAGATAATATCTTTTCCCGCTTCTATGCTGCATGCCTCCACCACACCGTCAATGGTGACGCTGCCGGTTGCCCGGATACTGACGCCGCTCTCCACGCCGCCGTGAATCACCACATCACCGCGGAAATCAATATTTCCCAGGCTAATCTCTGCGTTGCCGGAAATCTCATAGACCGGAAGTATCAGAATACGGTCGTTCTGCATCTCAATCTTTCCATCCATGGACGCTATATAGGTGATATTGTCCGGCTGGCGTTCAAAGCCCTTGCCCTTGATGGGGAGCTGATCCCTGCCCTTTTTCGCCTGAAGCGGCTTCCCTTTTACATTGATACCGTCCGAACCTGGGACGGGCGGGTGATACACAGCGATAATCTGTCCCTCCACCACGGACTCGATGGAATGTACGGACCAGTAGTCTACGGAACCGTCCGGGAGCACCTGGGGCTTATTGTCAAAGCTGGTGCTGAATTTATATTCATAATATCCGTCCACACCGTCCACTGCCTCTATCCCCTTTGCCACAGGAATCTCCCGCTCATATACCTCTTCCGCAACCATCCGGGCAATCTGCTCCTGATCCACTCCGGCATTGACGCCTCGTTCGCTCAATGCCTGCATCAAAAACGGAACCGTATACTCTTCCCCTTCTTCCGGCATCGGAAGCAGCATATATGCCTCCATCTCATCCAATGAAATTCTTACAATCGGTTTTTCCTTTGGTAAAGTTGCCATAGCCATCGTGCTCCCTATATCTATTCTCCATCAACTATAGTGTACACTTACTCACAATAAAAAACATATTCCTACATTCTATAATACTAGCAGTCCGTGCCTTTTTCAAGTGAAATCTTTGTTCCCGTTCAGATTTTGTTAAAATTTTCACCGATTATTTGTTCATCTGGGCAAGACGTTCTTTTACCTGTACCATCATCTGCTCATAGCCGGCTAACTTTTCTTTTTCCTCCTGTACCTTTGCCTCCGGCGCCTTGCTTAAGAATTTCTCATTGGAAAGCATTCCCTTCGAACGGGCAAGCTCTTTCTCTAAGCGCGCCTGCTCCTTTAAGAGGCGTTCCTTTTCTTTTTCAAAGTCCACCAAATCCTCTAACGGCAGGTAAAGGGTTGCCCCCGGAATCACTACGGATACCGCATCCTCGCCGATTCCTGTCTTATCCGCCTGTACTGCCACTTCGGAAGCTGATGCAAGATTCTGATAAGCTTCTTTATTCAGTGCAAAGGTGTCACGCAGGGCGGCATCCTCCGCCACGATGAAGATTTTCGCTTTTCTCGAAGGCGGAACGTCCATCTCGGTGCGGGCATTGCGGACTCCCTTTACCAGGTCCTTGCAGTGCTCTAACATTTCTTCCTCTGCCTCAAAACTCCACTCTTCTTTGTATTCCGGCCATTTTGCCAGCATGATGGTGTCCTCTTCCGGATGCAGGGTGCAGAAAATTTCCTCGGTGATAAACGGCATGAAGGGGTGCAGCAGCTTAAGTGCCTCAGTCAATACGGTCTTTAATGTCCAGAAGGCTGCATTTGCGGATGCAGGGTCATTTTCTTTCTTATAGGTACGGGTCTTGGTAATCTCAATGTACCAGTCGCAGAACTCATCCCAGATAAAGTCATAGACCTTCTGTACCGCAATCCCCATCTCGTATTTATCCATGTTTTCGGTTACGTCCTTCGCCAGGGTATTTACCTTGGACAAAATCCATTTATCCGCAGGCTTCAGCTCCTCCATGGACGGTTCTGTAATTTCTGCCCCCTCCAGGTTCATCAAAATGAAACGGGACGCATTCCATACCTTGTTGGCAAAGTTTCTTGACGCCTCCACTCTCTCCCAGTAGAAACGCATATCATTTCCCGGTGCATTTCCGGTGATTAAGGTGAGACGCAGGGCGTCAGCGCCGTATTTGTCAATCACCTCCAAGGGGTCAATTCCGTTGCCAAGGGATTTGCTCATTTTCCGTCCCTGGGAATCACGCACCAGTCCGTGGAACAGTACCGTATGGAACGGCGCTTTTCCCGTCTGCTCGTAGCCGGAGAAAATCATTCGGATAACCCAGAAGAAAATAATATCATATCCCGTCACCAGCACATCTGTGGGGTAGAAGTAATCCAAATCTTCTGTTTTTTGTGGCCAGCCCAGAGTAGAGAAAGGCCACAGTGCGGAGGAAAACCAGGTGTCTAAGGTATCCGGGTCCTGCTCCATATGGTCACAGCCGCATTTCGGACATTTTGCCGGAGCCTCTTTGGCAACCACCATCTCACCACAGTCCGGGCAGTAGTAAGCCGGAATCCGGTGTCCCCACCAGAGCTGTCTCGAAATACACCAGTCGCGGATATTGTCCGTCCAGTTGAAATAGGTTTTCTCCATACGTTTCGGAAGAAGCTTGATTTCCCCGCTTTTCACTGCCTCTACCGCAGGCTTAATCAGCTCGTCCATTTTTACAAACCACTGCTGTTTTACCATCGGCTCCACCGTGGTGCCGCAGCGGTCATGGGTTCCTACATTATGGGAGTGGGGCTCTACCTTTACCAAAAGCCCCTGCGCCTCTAAATCTGCAACCAGCGCTTTTCTGCACTCATAGCGGTCCATGCCCTCATATTTTCCCGCATAGGCGTTCATGGTGGCATCGTCATTGATAACGGTGATTTCCTCTAAATTATGGCGTTTTCCCACCTCAAAGTCGTTAGGGTCATGGGCGGGAGTAATTTTCACACATCCGGTTCCAAACTCTTTGTCTACATAGGCATCTGCAATCACAGGAATTTCCCGGTCTGTCATCGGCAGCTTCAACATTTTTCCCACGATATCCTTGTATCTCTCGTCCTCCGGATTGACTGCAACGGCGGTATCTCCGAAAAGCGTCTCCGGTCTTGTGGTGGCAATTTCCACAAATCTGCCCTCTTCTCCCACAACCGGATAGTTGATGTGCCAGAAAAAGCCGTCCTGCTCCTCATGCTCCACTTCAGCGTCGGAAATGGAAGTCTTACATACCGGACACCAGTTGACGATACGGGAGCCCTTATAAATCATGCCTTTCTCGTATAATTTTACAAATACCTCCAGCACGGCGTCGGAGCAGCCCTTGTCCATGGTAAAGCGTTCCCTCTCCCAGTCTGCGGAAGAGCCCATTTTCTTTAACTGTTTGATGATACGGCCGCCGTACTCTTTTTTCCACTCCCAGCATTTCTCCAAAAAGCCCTCTCTGCCAAGGTCGCGCTTGTCGATGCCCTGGGCTTTCAGGTTCTCAATGACTTTTACCTCGGTAGCGATGGAAGCGTGGTCCGTTCCCGGCTGCCACAGTGCATTGTATCCCTGCATTCTCTTATAGCGGGTCAAAATATCCTGCATGGTATTGTCTAAGGCATGTCCCATGTGAAGCTGTCCGGTGATGTTTGGCGGCGGCATCACGATGGTAAATGGTTTCTTGCTGCGGTCTGCTTCTGCGTGGAAGTAACCGTTATCCTCCCATTTTTTGTACAGACGGTCCTCAATGCTTTTCGGGTCG
Source organism: Roseburia sp. (assembly GCA_017626625.1). GTDB lineage: Bacteria > Bacillota > Clostridia > Lachnospirales > Lachnospiraceae > Roseburia. Next base: position 1,196 of record JAGAIK010000324.1, on the reverse strand, counting down.
TAGGTCTTGGCTAATTCTTTGCTGCAATTCTGGCACATAATCGTTTCTCCTTTTCATTAAAAACGCCCCCTGCACTCCCTGCGGAGTGCAAAGGGCGAATGTATCGCGGTACCACCTTTGTTCGTCAGTAAAACTGACCTTTGTCCTGCCGGCGCGCTTACGCTTAGCAGGCGGTTCGCTAACGGGAACCGGGCGGGAATACTTTTGCCTGTGTCTCCCACTGGCTTTCTCTGTATTCCGGTTCAAAAGCTACCTTCCACATGTCTTTCTTCGGAAATCCTTTCAGCCGACGGGACTTCCTCTCTGGCAAGTGTGCATGTGTACTCCTCTTTCTCATTACCTTTGGTTTCTTATTGCTATTATCATACGTGCGGTTTTTTTATTTGTCAACTGTTTTTTTCGGGTGCGGGAATGCACCTCTTACAATTCCTCTTCCACCATACTCTTATTACTGGTGAACAAGTCATAAATACATGGCACCACAATCAGCGTCAGCAGCGTACCGTAAATCAATCCGCCCTCCGTGACAATCGCCATGGGCTGCATCATTTCCGAGCCGCCTCCAAGCCCTAACGCCATGGTGGACATGGAAAGGATGGTGGTAAGCGCTGTCATAAGGATTGGGCGGAGTCTGGTCTTACCTGCCTCTATAATCGCCTCCCGCTTCTCCATTCCCTCCCTGCGGAGCTGATTGATATAGTCCACCATAACGATACCGTTATTTACGATAATACCCGCTAACATGACAAATCCTATCATGGCGATAACGCTGACCTCTTTTCCCGTGAAAAACAGGGCGAAAAAGCCTCCGGTAAACGCCAGCGGAATGGTAAACATAATGATGAAGGGCGACAGGAAGGACTGAAACTGCGCCACCATAATCAGGTAAATAAAGATAACTGCCAGCAGAAGCATCAGATACAACTGGTCCATCGCCTCATTAATCATCTCGTCCTCTCCGGTCATGGCTACGGAATAGCCCTCCGGCAGCTCTAATTTTTCCAGTTCCTTCTGTATCTCGTTGCTTACCAGCGTTACATTGTGCTCCTCGTCAATGCCTGCGGAAACGCTGATATAACGGTTCTGGGAATCTCTGTAAATGGTATTTAAGGCACTGCCCTCCTCAAAATCTGCAATCTCCGACAGGGCAACCTCTTCCGACTCTCCCATACGGTCCGTATAAGTAAAGGTCAGCT
>JAGAIK010000323.1 GCA_017626625.1 Roseburia sp. | reverse complement strand
CCGGTACCAGTTGTAATGCGGCTCCTCCCCCGCCGGAGAAACATTTAAGCGGTAATCAATGGTTCCCGACATTTCCTGATTTTTCGCCTTCTCCAATGCCTCCCGGTAGGCTGCGCAGTCTTCCCCGTAAATGTCGGCGCAGGTTTCTTCCAATGTCATATATTTCTGCCCCGGGTCCTGTACTTTACCCATCTTATGGTATTTGTGGGGAATACGGAAACGGTCCTGCAGCACATCATATTCAAAGGGAAACTCATCTGTCACTTCCTCCAGCATACGGTACTGCTCGTCTAATAATTTCAGCTCGTCCTCTAATTCTTTCCTGTCGTTGATATCCCAGGTGGCAATCAAATAGTAGGGTATGGCGTCTTTATAATAATACAACTGGCACTGCAGCAGCTCCCATCTGGTCTGTCCATCCGCCGTCTTTAACCGCAGTTCAAACTCTTCCGGGCTTTTCTGCATCTGACAGCGCTCTACCGCCTCCTCTAAAAGTCCTAAATCTTCCCCGTGCACATAATCCACCATATATGCCTGTCCACAGGACACGGCAGAACTTGGGCAGCCTGTCAGTTTTAAAAATGCGTCGTTTGCCACCTCAAACTGAAAATTCTGGTTGCCCCGCACCACCGCCACGCCAAAAGGCAGTTCATAAATCAAATCATTAACTTTCCGGCGCTCACTTTTTTCTTTATTCAGCTTATCTAATAATTCTTTCTGGGTTTTAATCAGCAGATTCACGCTGGTACAGGAAAAAATCAGATAGGACATCCCCCCTGCTCCCTCCTGACAGCACACCTTCCACTTTAAATGCTTCCGATTTCCGTTCTTTTGCAGAATCTCCCCAATTCCGCCAAAAAAAGCCCCCGGCTGTTCTTCCGCCATATAAATCCGGTTTTTTACTTCTTTCCGCTCATTCATAACCAAAATCTGCTCTAATACCTGCTCCTGCCGCTCAAAAAACTCCCGGTCATATCCCAGACAGGTAAAAAAAGCCTGATTGGCATCCACAAAAGTGTATTTCTCCTGCTGTCCCTCTCCGTTTTTTTCTATCCGGTAGCAACAGACTCCAAAAGACAGTTCTGTTGTGCTCAAATCAAAAGCTTCCGTATTCATGTAAAGTTCCCCTTCCCTATCCGAACAATTACTTCTCGTCTTATTATACCAAATTTCCTTTAAATTCCAAGTAAATTTGCAACACATTCACAAATCCATTCTATTTTTCCCCAAATCTCCCACAATATAATAGGAAGTTTCAGTTGCATTTCCATGTTTTTTCTAGTATGATACGAATTGATGTGATTTTCGGACGGAAAATCTTTAGTGCATAGGGAGGTAAATATGATTAGTGCAAATAATGTTACCCTGCGTATCGGGAAAAAGGCTTTATTTGAAGATGTAAATATTAAATTCACAGAAGGAAACTGCTACGGTTTAATCGGTGCCAACGGCGCCGGAAAATCTACCTTTTTAAAGATTTTATCCGGACAGCTAGAGCCCACCAACGGCGACGTCACCATCACCCCGGGGCAGCGTCTTTCCTTTTTACAGCAGGACCACTTTAAATATGATGAATTTACGGTTCTTGACACCGTAATTATGGGAAACAAGCGTCTCTACGATATCATGAAGGAAAAGGACGCCATCTATATGAAGGAGGATTTCTCTGACGAGGACGGAATCCGTGCCAGTGAACTAGAAGCGGAGTTTGCGGACATGGACGGCTGGAATGCGGAGTCTGACGCAGCTACCCTTCTTAACGGTCTTGGCATTCCCACCGAGGAGCATTACAACCTGATGGCGGATATGCCGGGCGCTTTAAAGGTCAAGGTTTTACTGGCGCAGGCGCTTTTCGGAAATCCTGACATTCTGCTGCTTGACGAGCCTACCAACCACCTGGATTTAGACGCCATCAACTGGTTAGAGGAATTTTTAATCAACTTTGACAACACCGTCATCGTGGTTTCCCATGACCGTTATTTCCTGAATAAGGTCTGCACCAATATTGCGGATATCGACTATGGCAAAATCCAGCTCTACGCTGGAAACTATGATTTCTGGTATGAGTCCAGCCAGCTTTTAGTAAAGCAGATGAAAGAAGCCAACAAGAAGAAGGAAGAAAAAATCAAGGAACTGCAGGAATTTATCTCCCGTTTCTCCGCAAACGCTTCCAAATCCAAGCAGGCAACCTCGAGAAAACGTGCGTTAGAGAAAATCCAGTTGGACGAAATCCGTCCTTCCAGCCGGAAATACCCTTATATCGACTTCCGTCCGAGCCGTGAAATCGGAAATGAAGTGCTGACGGTAGAGGGCATTACCAAGACCATCGACGGTGTGAAGGTGTTAGACAATGTTTCCTTTATCGTAGGACATGATGATAAAATCGCTTTTGTGGGCGGAAACGAGCTGGCAAAGACCACTTTATTTAAAATTCTTGCCGGGGAGATGGAGCCGGATTCCGGTTCCTACAAATGGGGCGTGACCACCAGCCAGTCCTACTTCCCGAAGGACAACACAGAGATTTTTGATACGGATTTGTTAATCGTGGACTGGCTGACCCAGTACTCCGAAATCAAGGACGCCACCTATGTCCGCGGTTTCTTGGGACGTATGCTGTTTGCCGGGGAGGACGGCACGAAGAAAATGCGGGTGCTCTCCGGTGGTGAGAAAGTGCGTGTACTGCTGTCCCGTATGATGATTATGGCGAGCAACGTGCTGATTTTAGATGAGCCTACCGACCACCTGGATATGGAGTCCATCACTGCTTTAAACAACGGGCTGATTAAGTTCCCCGGAGTGGTGCTTTTCGCTTCCCGTGACCATCAGGTGGTACAGACCACGGCAAACCGGATTATTGAGTTTTTACCGGACGGGACTTTCATTGATAAGGTTTCTACTTATGATGAATATCTT
>JAGAIK010000322.1 GCA_017626625.1 Roseburia sp. | reverse complement strand
GGGGAACCGGCTCTGTGCGCCCGGTGCGGATATCCTTTTTTGTTTCCTCGCACGCCATGTAAAGGGCATTGGATTTCGGCGCCATGGCAAGATAGGTGACCGCATGTGCCAGATTCACATCGCACTCCGGCATACCGATGAAATGACATGCCTGGTACGCTGCCACCGCCACCTGCAGCGCCCCGCTGTCCGCCATCCCCACATCCTCGCTGGCAAACCGTATCAGCCGCCTTGCAATATAGAGCGGGTTCTCCCCGCCCTCTAACATTCGCTGCATCCAGTAAATTGCCGCATCCGGGTCAGAATTACGCATAGATTTATGCAGGGCGGAAATCAGATTGTAATGCTCATCTCCGTTTTTATCATAGAGCAGGGATTTTCTGCTGACGCACTGCTCCATTCCCTCGTCAGTGACATGGATGGAACCGTCCGGGGCAATCTCTCCATTTAACACCGCCATTTCTAACGTATTTAATGCTGTTCTGGCATCTCCGTTTGCCACCCTGGCAATGGCGGTAAGCTGATTCTCTGTTATATATACGCTCTGGCTGCCAAAGCCCTCCGGAGCCTTCAGGGCATGTTTCAAAAGCTGCACCAGATTTTGCTCCGTCAGCGCCTTTAACACAAACACCTTGCACCGGGACAAAAGAGCCGCATTGACCTCAAAAGAGGGGTTCTCCGTGGTGGCTCCAATGAGCAAAATGCTGCCCTTCTCCACAAAGGGCAGGAACGCATCCTGCTGCGCCTTGTTAAAACGATGTATCTCGTCCACAAACATCACCGTGCGAATCCCCATTTTCCTGGCATTTTCCGCCTGCGCCATAACCTCTTTTATCTCCTTGATGCCGCTGGTAACTGCACTGAAATTGATAAACTCCGCCTTAGTCTGCCCGGCGATAATGCTGGCGAGAGTGGTTTTCCCCACCCCCGGCGGTCCCCAGAAAATCATGGACGATATCTGGTCCCGCTCAATGAGCTGCCGCAGCATCTTCCCCTGTCCGAGAAGATGTTCCTGCCCCACAAAATCAGCCAAACTCTTAGGACGCAGTCTGCTGGCTAATGGTGCATTTACTTTTCTGTCATCAAATAAGGACATCTGTTCCACGATAAAGTCCCCCTTTTCGTTTCCTGGATGTCCTTATTATAACAAACATATGTTCTTTTTACAAGAGTATCCTAATATTTTTATGATATACTATAATACGCTACAATATTAAATTTGCTGTCCGCCAACAGAGAAACCACCTCCGGGCTTACCGCACCCTTATCCATGGTAAGCGTACCGAGCACAAAGTCAAACTGCAGCTCATTGTGTTCTTTATATTTATAGTAAAGATAATCAAATTCATCCACAAGACGGCACATCTGCGTATAAATGGAGTTGTTCTTTCCCGCAATCCGGTTGGGGAAACCGCCTCCGTCATATCTCTCATGATGGTTCTCGCACATATCTGCACAGACCGAGACAAAATATTCGCACTCCTTTGTCCCATTCAAACGTACCAGTTCTGCCCCTAAGGAGGTGTGGCTCTGGTACTGTTCCCCGTTCATCTCTTCACGGCTGTTTCCCCGCAGACCGCCCTGCAGCAGCATAAATCCTATGTCACAGAAAAATGCCGCCTCACTAATCACCTCTATTTCTTCTGCTCCTAACTGCACACCCACGTTGGATGCCGCATATTTGTTCAGCAGAATCTTCATCAGCCCCACCATACGCATATAATGCCCGGTATCCCGGTTAAAATTCACAAGATACTTTTTGTAGAGTTCCTTGAAATTAAAGATATATCTTCTGGTGGCTAACACATCCTCTTTGGAAAGCTCCATATACTCTATATTTCTGAGTTTCTCCTTCAGACGCCGCAGGATTTCGTCCCGGTCAAAAGGCTTCTTAATAAACTCGGAAATATTAAATTCTACCGCATGTTTTACATTCGCTTCTGTTGCCTCCGCCGTAATCAGAAATACCGGAATCCCCCTGATATTATTCTGCTTCATAACCCCTAACACGCCGAAGCCGTCTAGTACCGGCATGGAAACATCTAACAGGATGGCATCTATCTCATTTTTCTTTGACAGGATAATCTCTAAGCCTTCGTAGCCATTCACTGCCTCCGTTACCTGAAACTCATCGCAGAGAATGCTCTTTAGCACCTCTCTGTCAATCTCGGAGTCGTCCACAATCAGCACTTTTTTACTATTATCACTCATTCCATTTCTCCTACTTCTCTTTTATCTATCACTGGTATTTCCGAATACAGGCAACAATTTCATTTTGCAGCGGTAAAATATCCTGAAGGACAGTTCTCGCTCCCTCCGGGTCGTCGGCTCTTAAAAGCTCCACGATTTTACTGTACGCCTGATACATGGGTGTCACCGAAATATTTCCGGATGTTCCCTTGATGCTTGTGGGCTTTTGCAATCTCCTGCTGATAATCGGCAGCGGAAAAGTCCGGGCTGACATACTGTTCCTCTATGGTTTTCACATAGAGTCCGAGAAGCCGCTTATACAAATCCTCTTTCCCACTCAAACGTTTCAGTGCATCGTCTACATCTACACCCAGTTTCTTCAATTCCTCAAACAGCTCCATTTCCGCTCCTCCTTGCGATGATTTTGTCTCTGTGTATTTTTTTCATTATATCATACACAGAGAAACAATTTCAACATTACCTTCCCCCAGTTTCCGTTATTTCTTTATTTTTACCGTCTTTGTCTTGCTCCAGTCTCCATAAATAGTTTTATTTCCCACTTTCTTATAGGCACGCACTCTCACATAATATTTTTTCCCTGCCTTTAATTTTTGCACGGTGGCGGAATTGGTTTTCGCCCCCTTAAGGGTAACCTTTTTTGCCCCTTTAAACTTACTGTTTGTTGCATATGCCAACTAGTATCCGGTGACGCTCTTATCCTGTTTCCAACGCACAACCATCGTTTTTGCCTTCTTTGAGGATGCCTTGCTTATGGAAACCTGTTTCGGCGTTACGGTAATCCTGATTTTTTTGGTTGCCGCTTTATAATAGGCATTTCCCTTCGCCTTTACCGTGATGGTGGTAGTTCCGTACTTCTTAAATGTAACCTTTCCCTTCTTCGTCACGGTGGCTATCTTCTTATCCTTTACCTTATAGGTAGTCTTTCCGGCTGCTTTCAAAGTCACTTTGCTGCCGATCGCTTTCTTATATTCGTCCACCTTCGTAATGGGATTGACAGCTTTCACAACTGTAATCTCGGCAATGCCGGAATTGACGGAAGCTGTCTTTGTCCCGGCTGCTCCCGGATTGGTGTTGGTTACTTTACAGAAATAATATACCGTTCCCAACTTAGCGGTGGAAGCCCGGTACTCCCTGCCGACTGCCCCGTTAATTGCCATGGCATTCTGCGTACTGCGGGCACTGTTCTGGTACCACTGATAACTTACGGTTCCGCCGTCGGACACTGCTGCCTCCACCCTTAAAACTGCTTCTTCCTGATAGCCGTAAGTTCCGTCCGCCGGGTTTTCTATAATGGAAGGAATTTCTGCCTCCACCCCGTTTCCGGTATTTTCCCCGTTGCCGCCGTTTTCCCCGCTGCCGGTATCTCCTGACGTATTTTCTCCGGTGCTACCATCCATTTTGGGAAGAATCTCCGTTTTCGTTTCCCCGCAGACAGTACAGGTATAAACTTTTTCT
>JAGAIK010000321.1 GCA_017626625.1 Roseburia sp. | reverse complement strand
ATCCTGTAACGTATATTTAATAAACATCGTAACATCTGGTTGAATTGCGTCACGAATACCATTTGTAATTCGAGTATAGGTTTCATCAACATCATCGATTCCAACCTCATTACCATTATCATCAATACCTATGTAAATAGTTCCACCATCTGTATTAGCAAATGCAATAACCTCTTTGTATATCTCATCTGTCATCTGTGATTTAAACTCAATGTGTTCTGTCTCAAATATCATATAGAAGCCCCCATACCATAGTATTTCTTATATTATACCCGCATTTTCATGAAAATCAACTGGGAAAAGTGAAAATTCAGTGATTTTTCACTTTTACATATCATAAAAATAAAATGATGTAACCTCTGTCCACAAGATTACACCATTCTATCAACTCTAATCTGCTTCCTTTTTCTCAAGCTTCGGAGCCACCGCAAAAAGCACCACTCCCAATGCCACAATTCCAATGGAAATCAACTGTGACGTAGACAATACCCCAACGCTCCCCCGGTAATCATTCCGTAAAAACTCAATCAAAAACCGCCCGATGCCATAAAGCAGCAGATACGCCGCTGCCACACGCCCCTCCTTCGGCTCCCTCTTTGCATAAATCAAAAGCAAAGCACAGAACAGAAAATTTCCCGCAGAGGAAATCAACTGCGTCGGAATCAGTTTAACGCCATTGGGGGCAAATGCAGAATTGTGGAAGGTAATCCCATACCAGGCATCCGTCTCCCTGCCATAACAGCACCCTGCAAAGAAACATCCCAGCCGTCCGAAGCCCTGGGCTAAGGACACCGCCGGCATGACCAAATCAAAGTAAGTCAGAAACCGCTGTTTTTTTATCTTACAGTAAATAAGGCTGGTAAGCACACCTCCTATGATACCGCCGTAAACCACATAGCCGTTTTTAAAATTCCATAAAATCGACGGGTCTTCTATAATGTGGGGAATTTCCACAATATAATATAAAATACGGCTTCCCGCCATTCCGCCAAAGATGGCACAGAAGAAAATACCATAAATGATATCCTCACTGAGATTTTTCTTTTTCCCGCGGTACAGGCACAAAAGCAGCGCCGCTAAAAATCCTATGGCAATCATCAGTCCATACATATGGAATGTCACCGGACCTATCTTAATATCATTAAACATCTCTCTCTTCCTTTCTAATTCCCATAAACATGATATCTCTCATCGTAAAAACACAGCACAGATATCATTTTCCTTTTCTAATATCCATAAATATCATATATCTCATCATTGTAAACCCCCGGCTCCTTGTATACAATCAGCGGCTTTTCCACCGTAAGCCTGGATTTTCCGCCCCGAAGCCCTTCAATCAGCACCATATTCGGCTCCTTGTCCACATAGGGATACACCAACTGCATTCTTTTGGGTTCAATCTTATATTCCACCATGCGGCTCATAATTTCCGCCAGACGAAACGGACGGTGCACCATATAAAATCTGCCGCCGGGACGGAGCAGCTTCGCGCTCTCCCTTAAAATATCCTCTAATGTGCAGAGCACCTCATGCCTTGCAATGGCTTTCGCCTCGGAGGCAGAGCTTAAGCCGTGCTCCCCTATCATATAAGGCGGATTGGTGGTGATAATATCAAAAGAAGATGCTCCAAAAAGGCTTGAAGCATCTTTGATATCTCCCGTAACAATCTTTATTTTTTCTTCCAGATGATTGTACAACACGCTACGGCGCGCCATATCTGCACTCTCCGGCTGGATTTCCAAAGCGGTGAAATCCTCCCCTTCGGTTTTTGCCTCCATGAGAATCGGGATAATGCCCGTCCCTGTGCCAAGGTCAAGGGCACGTTCCCCCTTTTTTGCCTTTGCAAAACCGGATAAAAGCACTGCATCCATACCAAAACAAAAACGTTTCGGGTCCTGAATGATAAAATAACCGTTGCGGTGCAGTTCATCTAATCGCTCATGTTCCCGCACCAGATTATTTTCCCTCGTCAATTTTGGATTTTCCTCCCTTATCCTCTAACGCCGATAACTCCTTTAATTCTTCCGGTGTCAGCTTTACATGGTCTCTTCTGCGCTTCGGCTTAAACTTCAGTTGTTCCACCCCATACTCCCGCAGCTCCTTCTCATCTTCTACTTCCACTAAAACCTTTACCATCTGGCGGAGCACATTGACAGAGGATACCTCTCCCTTAAAGCCGTCGTCCGTGGTAACATAGTCTCCCACATTCGGCAGGCGGCTGTTTAAATATTCGTAGGTTTCTTCCTCATTTTTCAGGCAGCACATCAGCCTTCCGCATACTCCCGAAATCTTTGTGGGGTTCAAAGAAAGATTCTGTTCCTTTGCCATCTTAATGGAAACCGGGGCAAATTCAGACAAATAGCTGTGGCAGCAAAGCTCCCTGCCACAAATACCGATGCCTCCCATGATTTTGGTTTCATCCCTGACGCCAATCTGGCGCAGCTCAATTCTGGTGCGGAACACCGCCGCCAAATCCTTCACCAGCTCACGGAAATCGATTCTCCCGTCCGCCGTAAAATAAAACAGCAATTTGTTATTGTCAAAGGTATATTCCGCCTCCACTAACTTCATTTCCAGCTTATGCTTCGCAATTTTCTCCAGGCAAATCTTAAATGCCTCTTTTTCCTTTTCCCGGTTCTTCTGCGCCACACGCTCATCCGCTTCGGTGGCAATACGGATGACAGGTTTCAGGGGCTGTATCACGGTCTCTTCAAAAACGTCCTTCGGCGCTATCATAACCGTTCCCATCTCCACCCCCCGGGCAGTCTCCACAATTACGTGGGTTCCTGCGGGCAAATCTAATTTTCCGGGTCCGAAATAATATATCTTTCCTGCATTCCGGAAACGAACTCCAACTATTTTTATCATGCTAGTTCTCCTTGATTGTCAGCAAGAGCAGCTCAATGACCAAATCAAAATTCACATTTGCATTCAGACGCACCTGCGCCTTCTGCAGCGCCTCTAAAATTGTCTCAATTCCATTGTAAGAGCTCTGCTCTGCCTGCCTTTTTATATCATAAACCTCATCCTTAAAGATAAGCTTATTTACATCCTTGGTTGCCTTATAGTATAACACATCACGATACCAAATCATCATCAAATCAAAATAATCGTTGATTTCCAATTTATACTCGCTAATCTGCTTCACCGCCTCAGTCATCTCATATAACTCGATATCGTCTAACCGTTTAATCAGTTGGATTGCCGCATCCTTTAACCCGTTAAAATCTTCAGATGACGCTAACGCAATGGCTTTTCCTACATTTCCCTGGGCAAACGCCACACAGACTTCCGCCTGGTAGTCTGGTATCTGGTACTCCTTCATCAGGAACTTTTTAATAACTTCATCCGCCACCGCCTTGATATTTAAAGTGACACATCTGGATAAAATGGTGGGCAGAAAACTGTCCGCATTGGTGGTCAGCAGAATGATAATCGCATACGCCGGAGGCTCCTCGATGGTCTTTAACAGGGCATTCTGCGCCTGCACATTCATTTTCTGGGCTTCGTCCACAATATAAACCTTATATTTACTGCTATAGGGCTTAATCACAATATCATTGTTCAACTGGGTTCTGATATCGTCCACCGATATGGTGTTTGGTTTCTCATGCCTGACATAAAGAATATCCGGCTGGTTTCTTCCCACTGCCTGCTTACAGGAATGGCACTCAAGGCACGGCTCTGCCCCTCCCATCTCACACTGCAGCGCAGCGGCAAATGCTTCCGCCAACATCATTTTTCCTGATTTTTCCGGCCCGTTGATGATATATGCGTGGGACACCTTATCCATAGTAATGGCATTCTTCAGATGCTCAATAATCTGCTCATGCCCTATCACGTCTTTAAATCCTGCCATGTCACTGTCCTTTCTAATCAGGTAAAGATATCTAAGAGCAATCCCCTGATTTCCCCAATTTTATTTAAGATGGTAATGTGGTCTTTCTCGTCTTTCATCAGTTCCTGCGCTAACTCGTCTAAGTTGGCGTCAATAAGCTTTATCAAGCCGTACACCCTGTGGCGTCCTCTGCGGTCAAGGAAGTTTTCCCTGGAAAATTTGTGGGAGCGGTAT
>JAGAIK010000320.1 GCA_017626625.1 Roseburia sp. | reverse complement strand
TTTTCAAAGAACTTTGAAACACTGAAGATATTTTTTTTACAGGAATGGTTTTTGGAGCTGCCGTTGGTTAGTATCGTAATCCCTGCATATAATGTGGAAAAATATCTGGAACGATGTTTACAGAGCGTGATGTGCCAGACCTATCCGAACTGGGAATGTATTGTCATTAACGACGGTTCTGAGGACCATACAGGGAGCATTTTGGAAAAATGGGCAGAAAAAGACAGGCGCTTTAGAATTTATACACAGGAAAATCAGGGGATGGGTCCCACCAGAAATCGGGCAATTTCTTTAGCAGAGGGAGAGTATGTAACATTTATTGATTCGGATGACTGGGCAGAACCAGATTACATAAAGGATATGTATACAGCGATTTTGAAGAATCATGCAGATGCCGTTAAGAGTAATTTTTATTTTCATGATATGGGGCAGAATGGGCTGCAGTGGCTTGCAGATGTGACGGATGAAATAAATGTGCATGATGTAAGCGCATATGTAAATCCTAATATGTGGTGTAACATGTTTGATATTCGTATTTTCAGGGAGAACGATATTCGTATGCCGGGAATCCCGTTGGAGGATATGGCGATTTATCCCCTGCTGTTATTGAAGGCAGAAAAGGTTGTCAGCATTAAAAAACCGTTATATCATTATCAGATTAATACGGGCAGCAGTGTGATGGACAATGTAAAAAATATGGCATATTATCCGAAAGCAGTGGAATATATGCTGACAGAGGCGGAAAGATTAAAGTTATCGTCAGAGGAAGATAACAGGAAGCTGTTCCTTGCCATTGCATGCCGCCATATGTTTGGTGCATTAAATTCCAGGGTAAAGGCTAATTGCAGCAGACAGGAATATCTGGAATACAAGGAAGGGTGGGTACGGTTTTTGTCAGAAAAATTTCCGGAGTTTACAGAAATTTATGATACGAACCGTTACTGGATATGGGGAAGCTATAATTTGAGCCGGATTATTGCAAATATTCCCACAATAGATAAATATAGTCTGGGAGGAAAAGACTTACCCTATTATTTTGGTTTTGCGAGTATTATACCGCTGAACGAGAAGAAAAAAACAGAAAATCTTCCAATAACTGTGGATAATGCAGTACGGCATGATATGCTGAAAAAAGAAATGAACCGGGAATTTGAGACTGTGGAAACAGAATCAAAGGACTATCTGATATTGGATTTTATGGAAGAACGTTACGATTTATTTCAATTAGAACATGGCGAATGGATGACATGGAGTGAAATATGGGAAGAGAGCGGATATCTGCCAAAGAATGTACTGACCCGGGGCAGCGGGGAGTGCAAGGAAAAATGGAAAGCAGCGTGCGAACATTTTGTTGAGCTTCTTGACAGCAAATTCCAGAGAGAGCATATTATTTTGATAGAAAATTACTTAGCTCCGAAATGCCGGAATGTGAAAGGACGCATGTTGCTATGGGACGAAATAGATATGTGTAACAGGCTTCTGAAGGAATATTATGACTATTTTAAGAAAAAAATGCCCGGAATAAAAGTAGTGACTGTGCCGGAGCAGTTGAATTACACAGATGGAACTTCAAAATACGGAACAGAGCCAAGTTATTTGAATCATGAGGCGCATAAAGCTATAGCAGGACAGTTAAGGGAGATTGTAAGGAATGCCGGATAACATAAATGTGAGTGTTATAATTCCGACGTATAACGCCGGAAAACAATTTGAAAGACTTCTTGATATGCTATATCAGCAGAAGGGATTGCATGATGTTGAGATAGTTGTGGTGGACTCGGGGAGCAGAGATGAAACTGTTCTGACGGCGGAAAAAAGAGAATGTAATGTAGTAAAGATTTCACAGGAACAGTTTTCCCATTCTTATAGCAGAAATCTTGGAGCGGAAAACGCCAGGTATGACTATATTGTGTTTATGACCCAGGACGCATTGCCGGAAAATGAACTGTGGATTGCAAATTTGGTAGAACCATTATTGGGGAAGGGGGAAATAGCAGCATCCACTTGTATAGAACAGCCGAAAAAAGAGGCGGATTTGTTTTCAAGAATGGCGATAAAACAGCAGGCAGACTGGCTTTTGGAGGGAAAACTGGATAGAGTGCTGCAGATGCCGGGGGAATTGCCGGAGGGTGAAACGTGGGAAACGGTTATAAGAAAGAACGGCTGTATCAATGACGTGGCGTGTGCTTACCGGAAGGACATTTTTTTACAGTATAGGTATAGACTGAATTATGCAGAAGATTTAGATATGGGAAAAAGACTCATCGAGGCGGGGCACAAACTGATGCTTCTTGGAAGTGTGAAGGTAATTCATTCCCATAACAGAAGCTCTATGTATTATTTGCGGCGAATGCTGGTGGAGCGTGTTGCACTGGTACAGATTTTTTCGGACCAGGAAACGGCTGCATTGACAGAAGAGGAATTTATAACGGGGACAGTGTGGCTATATAACAAAGTGGTTGGATGGATAAATGAAATAGTGGAAATGCCATTAAAATGGTCTAAGAATGCAGTTTTATTGGACATAAAAGATATCTGTGTTCGGGAGAGAGGTATTATGGGACAGAAGCAAATAAAAATAGAAGCCTGTCCCGATTTAAAAGACTTTATGGCGAGGCTGGAAAATTATCAGAAAAAGTTTGAAGGGCAGACAGAAAATCAGGGAGGAGAGAAGTTCTATGAATTATACCAGATGAAGATGGAGGGCTTAATAGGTTTCCTTTGGAATGAGGGTAATGATACGGTATCAATGAAATTACTGATAGAAATATGCGAAGCGATGTATTGCCTGCTTGGTAATGTTGTGGGGACTCTTTTTGGAGATATGGTTCTTGGGACAAAAGAGCTAAAGTATTTAGAACAGGAATATTACACACTGGGCAAAGGAATCTGATGTGACACAATTTTTGGAGGGAAGAGGAAAGATATGAGAAAACTGATTAGTCTTGGTATGAATTGTGAGGTATCTTTTCAGATAGAAAAGTATGTGGAGAAACTTTATGCGAGCCTGTTTTCATGGGCATTTGTTATGGATGATGATTTATTTTTAGAAGCGTTAAATAACGTTGATGATATATTTTCAAATGAAATCAGTTTTCATATGCCTACAGGTGATATGTTTTTAGATGAGAAATACAGGATTACGTTTCATGGGAGAACATCTAAGGAAAAATTATTTGATGAAAATGGAACTATAAAAGATAGAGGTTTATATGATGAGACTGTGGAGGAACTAAAATCAAGACTTGTGCATTTAAAAGAAAAGTTTAAAGAAGATCTGGTTACAGAAGATGAAAAAATCTATTTTAAAAAGATATTAATTGAGCCGGATTTTGAAACATGGGGAGGTAAAGAAAAACTGGAAAGGATTATAAACGGACTTTCAGATTATTTCTTGAAGAATGGAAATGCAGGGAATGTGCTTGTTGTTGTATTAGAAAGAAAATACAATAAACCTGAAATAAAAGAATTAGAAAAGAATGGCTTGTTTATTCGCTGTGTTGATTTTTTTGCACCGGTGGATAATACCAAAGACGGTGCAGACAATGCGGGCTGGAGAAAAATCATAGAAGAGTTTGGGTAAAGGCTGTTGCGGCAGAGGCAATCTGGCAGAAATAACCCAAACTCTGGAAAAAGATTAATACACACATATGTGAAGTGTATTTTCATCGAAGATTAACTGGGAATCTGAATAGGTATCCAAGTTTCTTTTTTCGAAATAAGCCTGATAACTGGGGTCAGGTTCTCCTTTTACATAGGAGGTGTTCAGGTAATAATTCAGAGAGTTTAAATCGCTCCAATTTGTGATGGCGGCTCTTGGGCTCAGATTGCTTGAATTCAAATCACGGTGATTGTAACTTGGCGAGGCATCTTTATAAAAGCAGATATATTCGATGACGTTATGGGATTCATTTTCATATTCCTCAATGCGTTCTGCAATCATTTCGCTGATATATTTATCTGTTTGGTTGCACTTATAACGGTCAATAAATATATTTAAAAAACTGAAATACTGGCAAAATAACGCAAACAAC
>JAGAIK010000319.1 GCA_017626625.1 Roseburia sp. | reverse complement strand
TATGAAACGGACACAGCCCGAAATAGTTGCTTCCCTTTTTCTGGAGACGCACATACTGGGATATGACGTCAACAATGTCATTGCGGGAACGCACTTCCTCAATGAGGTCGTCTGAATAAAGTGGCATCTTCCGCTCCTTTCGTTATCTAATATCCATCTACCTGCCCGCAGCTTTACGCTGCGTGCCTGCGAATGCCGCAAGCCTGTTCTCTCAGTTATCTCAATATCCATCTACCTGCCAGGCTTGTGGCAGAAAGTATTCGCTGAACTTGGTGATGGCGTACTGGTCTGTCATTCCGGCGATATAGTCGCTGACGACACGCTCTTTCTTTTCTCCGGCGTACATCATCCTCAGATACTTCTCCGGCAATAACTCAATGTGCTCCATGTAGTAATAAAAAAGCTGCTTTAACATTGCTTTCGCCCGGACTTCCTCGCCCTTGGCAGTGGGGTTTTTATAAACATTGTCAAACATGAACTTGCGCAGCTCTATCATCGCTTCTTCCACCTCGGCGGACATGATGATGTCATTTTTCCCCCTGCTGTTTCGGATAATGTTATGTATCAGCGTATTGAGCCGCTGGCGGGTGGTGAACCCCAGCGTCTTTTTTAACTCCATGGGAATGTCATCCTCCGTCAGCACCTGCGCCCGGATGGCGTCGTCGATATCGTGGTTGATGTAGGCTATTTTATCCGAAAGTCGGACGATTTTCCCCTCTAAGGTGTGGGGCATGAGCCTCGACTGGTGGTTTAAAATGCCGTCCCGCACCTCCCAGGTGAGGTTTAAGCCTTTGCCGTCTTTTTCTAATTTTTCCACCGTCCGGACACTCTGTTCGTTGTGGCGGAATCCGTCCTCGCAGAGTTCATTTAGCACCTGCTCCCCGGCATGACCAAAGGGCGTGTGACCCAAATCATGACCCAAAGCGATTGCCTCCACCAAATCTTCGTTTAACCGCAGCGCCTTGGCGATGGTTCTGGCATTCTGGGACACCTCTAAGGTATGGGAAAGCCTGGTTCTGTAATGGTCCCCCTTGGGTGTCAGAAATACCTGTGTTTTATTTTTTAATCTGCGGAACGCCTTGCAGTGCAGGATTCTGTCCCTGTCCCGCTGAAATACCGGACGGATATCACAGGGTTCCTCCGGCACGTCCCTGCCCCTGGAATTTTCGCTCAGGGTGGCGTAGGGACTTAAAATTTCCCGTTCCATTTGTTCCATTTCTTCCCGTATTGACATTTTTAGTCTCCTTTTCGGACAAATTGTCACACAGTGATTACAATACTAATATTCCGTGAAAATGCAGGATTTCCTTTTTCTTTTTTCATTTTTTACACTTTCCTGCTACGAAAAAAAAATCCGAAGCATTGCACTTGCTCCGAATTATCCGTCTCTTATTTATTAGTGCAGGAGATGGGACTTGAACCCACACGATATTGCTACCACAGGCACCTGAAGCCTGCGCGTCTGCCAATTCCGCCACTCCTGCGCACATCGTCTCATTTGAGTGAATAACAATGCGGAAGATGGGACTTGAACCCACACGAGCGCAATGCCCACAAGATCCTTAGTCTTGCTCGTCTGCCAGTTCCGACACTTCCGCAAATCAATCACCTCTCGTGACGACTTGTATATCATAACAAACAACCGCTCACTTGTCAATCACTTTTTTCATTTTTTCTTTTCAAATTTTTCTGTTTTTTGCTATTGTTTGTATTATAGATACTGTTTCTCAAACACTTCCGCCCGCATGGGCTTGCCGAAATAATACCCCTGTATCAGTTGTATCTTGCTTTCCTTTAGGGCTTTTATCTGTTCTTCCGTCTCCACGCCCTCGACACATACCTTTACCTGAATCGCCGAAGCTAACTCCGCCACCATCTTCACAAAGGCGCTGGAAAATTCGTCTCTTCCAATGTCGATAATAAAACAGCGGTCGATTTTTATCACGTCAATGGGCATTTCCCGGATATGATTCAGGGAAGAGTAACCTGTTCCGAAATCATCTAACGCCACCCTCACCCCAAGCTTTCTGATTTCCGCTAAAATCTGCTTCATTCGGGTCATATCGTTGATGGCAAGGCTCTCCGTCACCTCAAGGGTAAGGTTTTTCGGCGCAATCCCCGTCTCCCGAATCACCTGCTGAATCCGCTCCACAATATCATTCTGCAAAAGCTGTACCACCGACAGATTGACATTGACCTTATAATCCGGGTGTCCCATATCGTTCCAGTATTTGCACCGCTTGCAGGCCTCCCTTAGCACATACTCCCCAATGGGGTTAATGAGCCCCAGGTACTCCGCTAACGGAATGAAATCGGTGGGCGGAATCAGCCCCATTTCCCCGGAATTCCAGCGTATCAGCGCCTCCGCCCCGGCACAGGGGTTCCCCGGCTTTGTCACATCCACGATGGGCTGATAATACACTTCAAACTCCCGGCAGGAATTTTGTGTCGCATTCCTCATATTTTTTTCTAAATCCAGGCGTTTGTAGGATTTCTCCCCCGCCTCCACATTTTCCTCATAAAACTCAATGCGGTTCTTCCCCGCACATTTCGCCACATAGAGGGCAATGTCCGCCTTTTTAATCAGTTCCTCCACCGTATCGCCGTTGGTGGGAAAGCGCACCACACCCATACTCATGGTACAATAATAGTCCGCCCCTTTTAACATCCACGGCTTCGTAAACAGAGCCTTAATCTCATCTAATATCTGATTCAGCATGGAAATATGGAGGTATGAGAGGATAATGATAAATTCATCTCCGCCCATACGGTAACAGTTATTCTCCACCCCCGGAATTTTTTTCAGGCTGTTGGAAATTTCTTTTAACAGCACGTCCCCATACTGGTGCCCCAGCCCGTCGTTGATATGCTTAAAATCATCCAAATCAATATATAGCAGTGCTCCCTCGCCGTTAAACTCCTTCGTCTGCTCAATATAACGCTGCAAATCCTGCTCACAGCGCATCCGGTTATAAAGTCCGGTGAGGAAATCGTTGTTCGCCTGCCGTTCAATCTTCTGCTGATAAAGTTTTTTGTCCGTAATGTCGTAAATGGTACACAGCAGCACCTTTCTGCCATCCACCCATTCAATCCTGGTACTGTGCAAATCAAACCAGCGCTGCTCTTCCTTCCGGTAAATTTCCCGGAAACAGGTTTCTTTTTCCCCCGGCTGTTCTTTTTCTAACTCCAACTGCATCTGCCCTTTTTGAAACGTTTTCTTATAACGCTGATTGGCATAAAGCGTCGTCTTTTCCACCGGGTCCATCACATAGACGGCACAACCGATATTTTCCAGAATCGCCTCTAAGGAGGCATAGGAAGTTGCCAGGGAATTTTGCGCCAGTCTCTTATGCAGAATACTCTGGATAATACGCTTTACATCGCTGACAAATTTTATTTCCGCCCCGTCCCAGATATGCTTCCCTGCTGTCTCCCAGAGACAGAGGTACATTCCGGTAGTTCCATTGACATCCATCGGAAGGAACATCGCCGCCTGCATTCCGTCACGTTCAAAAAGACGCTGAAATTCTTCCGGCATCATGGAATCTGAAGAAATCATATACGGCTTTCCGTTGAAAAAGGGCAGCTCCTCCTTTAAAATCTCCTGGGAAAAAGCACCTTTGTCTTCTGTCTCCGGCGACACATAACGGCAAACAGCTTCCACCATCTCCCCGTCCTTGCTCTCCCGCAGCAGCGCCCCTGCAGAAATCCCCAGATAGTCACAGGTCACATTTAAAATATAGCTCACCACCTGCTCAAAGGCATCTTCTGATTCCAGTGTTTTCACTATTGTCGTCATTGTTTCATTGCGGTGCAGCTCTGTTTTCATCTGCTGCTCCGATTCACGACTCTTTAAAAATGCCTCCTGCGCCATCAGTTCTTCCATCTTTACGGCAAGCATCTGCTTAGATAAAGTTTCCAGAAATTCCAGGGACTTATAATAGCGCTCCGGCGTTGTCCGCATGATATATTCCGGTACGGAGGCACCCTCCTGCTCTAACACTCCTGTTGCAATCCAGACAGCCTCTGTCTCGCCGCCCACCCGGATGGAAACGCCGCACATTATGACGTCCTTTCTGCCGCAGTCTTCCTCTATCACACTCTCAATACTGCTGTCCTCCAGTCTTTCTAACAGCTCATCATACCGCTCCGTGTTCACAATGCTGCGAAGATAATCCAGCTCCTCTTTCGAACCGTAAGCTTTTGTAACAATTCCCTGATTTTTGTTCAGGCATACCAGATACACATGATTGGCATCACAGAAACGGTCCTGTAAATTCTGCATCAAGGATGCGTCTAAAAGCCCCTGTTCCGTCTCTGCCTGCCCGGCTTGTTTTTCTTTCGTTGAAAATGTCATCGCGTTACCCCTTTAATTCCACAATATATAAATAAAAATGTTCCTTTTCCCGAATACAAAATTCCTGCAGCAGACGGTACTCACGGTGGAGCCTCAGTTGTTTTTTTACAAAACCTTCCTCATTGGAATAGAAAATGATTTTTCCTCCCGCCGAAAGCAGCGTCGCTGATTTTTCAAAAAAGGCGGCATAAAAATCATCCATTTCCTCTTTTGTCTTTTTGCCCCGCACAGGCATGTTGGTAATTATCTCGTCAAAGAGATATTTATGGGTAAAATCAAAGTAATCCCTGTGAATAAAATTAATTTTCTCCCCGGCGAAAGCAGCGTTCTCTCTCGCTCCCTCCACCGCCTCGCCAAAGATGTCAATCCCGTATTTTTCCCGCGCCGGAACTAAAATGTCCCGCTCAATCAGCATGGTTCCCACACCGCAGAAGGGGTCAAGTATTTGGACATTCTCCTTTAAATAAGGCTGCGCCAACCTCACTAGCATTGCCGCCGCTGACGGATGGATTGAAGCCGCCACCGCATGTTTCCGGTAAGAAAAACGTTTGTCCTGAATCGTAAACAGCTTTAAAAACGGTATCTGTTTTCCATCCCTGCTCTCAAACAGGCGGATTTCTATCTCATAATCCCCGG
>JAGAIK010000026.1 GCA_017626625.1 Roseburia sp. | reverse complement strand
GGAAGCTCGGGATATTTTGCCATAGCTTTCTCTGCTGCATGGCGAACCTTATCCACGTCCTCACCCTTTCCGGAACCAAAGGTGGAGTAGCTTAAGAATGCTACCTTCGGGTCTACACCGAAAATTCTTGCACAGGCTGCTGTCTCTCCGGCGATTTCCACCAGCTCATCCTCGGAAGGATGGATATTAATGGCACAGTCACCCATGGCAAGAACCTCGTTCTCACCGGTAGCTGCCGGACGTACCATGATAAAGCAGGAAGATACGATGGTGTTGCCCGGTTTGGTCTTAATTAACTGCAGTGCAGGACGAACGGTATCTGCGGTAGAGTAGGTTGCTCCGCCGAGAAGTGCGTCTGCCACGCCCATTTTCACTAACATGGTTCCAAAATAGTTTGCCTGGGAAAGAATGCCCCTTGCCTGCTCCGGTGTCACGCCCTTGCTCTTACGAAGCTCGCAGAACATCTCAATCATCTCGTCTAATCTGTCATAGTTTGCCGGGTCAATAATCTCGGCGCCGCGGATGTTAAAACCAGCTTCTTCCGCTGCTACGGCAATCTCCTCTGCATTTCCGACTAAAATCGGATGAAGGAAAGTACCTGCTAATAAACGGGAAGCTGCCTCTAAAATACGCGGGTCACTACCCTCGGTAAAAACAATTTTTTTAGGGCTCTTTTTCAGGATGTCGATTAATTGTCCAAATCCAAACATTTCTTTTCCTCTCTTCTGATCATATTGTAATTTGTTCCGTCACTGACGTTTTTATGCTTTTATTATATATCAGAATTTTGGAATTTCAATATTTGTACTCAAATAAGTGCATTTTTATTTGACATTTCTGCCAAAGTCTGATAGAATAGACATAACTTTGTGAAAAAATTAACGGTGTTATTCTATGGTTCTTCTGCATCCTTTCCGGATTTTTCCGTTTCTGCATTTTTCTCTTTTCCCGCTGCATCCATAAACCTCTGGAAGAAAAACAGGATACAAATACTGATAACCGCAACCAAATCCTCCACCGCCGTGGTTTTCTGCACAATCATATGACGTGAAATAACGAATATCAGCACCTCAATAATGTTGCCGGGATTCGGCTTACAGAGCATTTTTATAAATTCCACTCCGATTACCACCTCAAGCACCCGGTCTAAAAATTCCAGAAATGCCCCTGCCTCCATGCGGCTGTCCCAGTAATGCAGAAACTCCGGCACCAGTGTAACCGCCGCCACCACAATGGCGCAGACCGCCACTCCCGCCATCACAAGCTCCACGATTTCCCCTGCTTCAAACAGCCTTTTTCTCACTTTATCCCACATGTTTTATTTTTCCCCTCAAAAATTCTATCCAAAGAACAACCATTTTCCTATAATAGAAACAAAACGCCAAACAGTTCCTCACAAGCTGTCTGGCGCATCTGATTGCATTTTTAAACCGAGCATCGCCCTTCGACTCCAAACCACAGACGTTACCTCCACAGTAAACTCGGTCCAGGCACCCTTGCGGCACACAAGAGCTTTTACTTAGGGCTGCTCCATTCCTGACCTG
>JAGAIK010000025.1 GCA_017626625.1 Roseburia sp. | reverse complement strand
TAACCCCGTACCAGTTGCCGGAGACTAACAGCGGATGGCATCTGTACATTGTCCAGGTGAAAAACTGTGACAGACGGGAAGTTTTTGAGGCGCTCCGCAGAGAGGGAATCGGTGTAAATGTGCATTATATACCGGTGTATTATCATCCCTATTATCAGGAGCACGGCTATCAGGGAGTACAGTGCAAAAATGCAGAGGAGATTTACGAACATATGATAAGTCTGCCGCTGTATCCGGGGCTGACAGATGAGCAGCAGGATGAAGTGATAGAGAAAATAAAAAAATTGGTAGAAACTGTTAAGTAAATGGCAGATTTTATCCGATATAATAGTAAATATAATTGGAGTAGGTGATTAATATGGTAATAAGTCATAATTTGGCAGCTATGAATCAGAGCCACCAGTTAAGAACGAATACAAAGAAGACAGCAGATTCCTCCAGAAAGCTATCCTCCGGCTATAGAATTAACGAAGATGCAGATGATGCGGCAGGACTTACCATTTCGGAGGCAATGCGCCACCAGGTGAGAGGCTTGGACAGGGCGTCTTCTAATGTACAGGACGGAATCAGCATGGTTCAGACTGCAGACGCTGCATTAGAGGAAACACAGCAGATATTAGATCGTATGGAGGAGCTGGCGGTACAGGCGGCAAACGACATCAATACGGAGGCTGACCGAAGCGCTATCCAGGAAGAAATTGATCAGATAAAGAAAGAGATAGACCACATTGCTTATGACACGAACTTCAATCAGCAGTATATGCTGGCGGAGGGAACACCGAAAGCAAGACCGGGTTATTTTAAAATCCAAACCGGTTCTCTGGCAAATCAGAGTGTTACGATTAATTTCGTAAATGCCAGCAAGGAAAGCCTTGGTGTGGATACGGTGGATGTGTCAAGCTACGAGAAGGCCAGCGAGTCTATTTCTAAAATTCAGAATGCCATCGAGTTAGCGGGCTCCTGGAGAAATGAGTTCGGGTCCGTGCAGGAGCAGTTAGAACATGCCACAAAGGCGGTAGACAATACTTCTGAAAATACCCAGCGTGCGGAGAGCGGTATCAGAGACACGGATATGAATGAAGAGTTAGTGAAATTTACTACAAACAAAATCCTGGTAAATGCGGCACAGAGCCTTTTGGCACAGTATAACAGAAGACCGGAGACGGTGCTTACATTATTAAAGTAAAAACTTTAGGAATCGGCAGGTTGCTAACTGCCGGTTCCTTTTGTTCGTTCAGCATGGGTGTTCTCTGATGGGGGAAGGTCCCGAGTGCGCGTGGGCAGCAACGAACTGTGAGAAGTCAGCAGAAGCCATAGTAGTGAAGAAGTTCCTGTGTTCGATGCCTTAGTCTGAAAATAAAAACATTCCCCAAAAAGAAAGTAGTAAAAGCCGTTATGATTTGGTATACTGATATCAGTCATAACGGTTTTTAGGTTGAAAGGCAGGTGTACGGAGATGAGACGCCAATTTAATACAACGGGTGTTTGTATACCGGAGAAAAAGATTGGAATGTAGAGGTATCAGTAAAATTTCCGTTTGATGATTTTAGTGACAGGATTTCCAAGCTATGCGATGCCTGCGACAGAAAAATTGTTTTAATGATTGATGAGGTAGACAAAAGTTCGAATAATCAGATTTTTTTGTCATTTCTTGGCTTGCTCCGGACAAAGTATTTAGAGCAGCAGATATTAAAGGGATGTTGGATGATTATGAACTGCGGGATATCCTGTATCTCATATTGTTTCAGGGAAGACCTATTGCATATGTAGCTTTGAATTATGCAATTTCCATAGGAAGTATGTTTGGTTTCTTGTGTGAAAAAAATGGAAATGTAGCAGTTGCTAATCGTATTTATGAAACGTTGTTGTATAATTTATTTATTTCAGAAGAAAGCCAGAAAAGCGGGATATATGGAATGAGTATGTGATTGAAATGAAAATATGGCATGGTGAAGAATATAATCGGAGAGGCGAGGAACAACTCGTGGGTTATTTGGAGGATTATCATTTGGATACCGGGTATATGGTGAGTTTCAATTTTAATAAGAATAAGATTGTGGGGCTTCAAAAAATTTGTTGCAAAGATAAGATATTGATTGAGGCTGTAGTATAATTCCGCCAGACATTATCGGCGCCCGATTGGTCTTGCGTTAGAACGCCGGTAAGCCCATGCCCATAGATTGTTGGAAAAATAATAGAAACAACCCTTGGAAATAAAAG
>JAGAIK010000318.1 GCA_017626625.1 Roseburia sp. | reverse complement strand
TCTTTTAATCTGGCTCTCCAGCTCTTTTTGCCTTCCGGCTTCTCTAACGGTCCGCGGATACCGGTTACTTTTGTGATGTAGATTCCGCTGACGGTGGCTTTTACCTCTTTTTTCAATGGAATTAAATCAAAAACGGCCTCGTCTGCAATCAAAGACATCACCTTTGGTCCAACCTTTGCCTTGACGATGGGGAGCTTGGTTCTGCGCATGAGCTTCGGGGTCTGGTCTATCACCACCTGGGGAAGTCCGGCTTCGGTAATGCGCATTCGCTTCTTATCTATAATCAGCATAGTGACAGTCTGTGCGGCTGCGGCTAATTGCTCGTCCTGCTCTGCTTTCTTTTTTTGTGCCTTTTTGCCAAGAAAATAAAGTACAATAAGTCCAATGATGAGTAAGGCTAAAATGACCAATAGAACAATCGTAACGGTATTCATGGTTTATCCTCCCTAAAATTCAGTCTGTATTTTATTGTAGCATTGATTTTTTGAAAAAGCAATCTTAAAACTTTGAAAAGTTTGTTAAAACTTTGTGTGATGGCTTTCATTTTAGGGAAAACTGTGGTATGTTAATAAAGTTAGTGCATAGACAAGCTGCGTTTTGAGAAGAAAAATGCAGCGGGCTTGGAAAGGAAAAGAGGAAAAATGAAAAAGAAAATAGTAGCGCTTTTACTCAGCACCATGATGGCAGTTTCTGTTGCCGGATGCGGCGGCAGTAATAATAATACGGAGAATAGTGCTTCTGCAACAGAGAGTGTGGAATCTACGGAGAGTGCAGGTGTTTCCGGTTATGAAAGCCCTTCTTTCGATATAAAGGCTTCTGATTATGTAACCCTTTGCGACTATAACAATATAGCGGTCACCATCGACGGAGATTATGAGGTGGGGGAGCAGGAGGTCAAGGAATATTTTGCACAGATGTTCTCCAATTACGGTCCGTTCTACCAGGCAGATGAGACAAAGACTACCATAGAAGAGGGCGACATTGTAAATGTGGATTATGTGGGAAAATTAGACGGGGAGGCTTTTGAAGGCGGAACCGCAGAGAATCAGAACATTGATGTTTACAATAATTCTTCGGCAGAAGGAACGATTTATATTGACGGTTTTACCGAGGGGCTGAAAGGTGCTTCCGTGGGAGATGTGATTGACTGTGACGTGACTTTTCCGGAGGATTACCAGGCGGAAAATTTAGCGGGAAAAGCAGTGGTATTTACCTTTACCGTAAATTCCATTCAGAAAGAAATGGAATTAACCGATGTGGACGATGCTTTTGCGAAGGAGCAGTTTAACGCAGATACGGTGGAGGATATGTATGCGCAGTTACAGACTTATTTAGAGAGCGCCGCAGAGAGCACAAAATTGTCCGATACTTACAGTGCAATTCACAGTTATCTGTTAGAAAACTGTACCGTGGAGATACCGGAGGATTACCTTACGGCAAGGGTCAATGATTATCAGACCCAGTTTGTGAATAACTACCTGTCAGGGGATGCGTCCCAGTTAGAGGAGTACCTTACCACCAACTACGGAAGAACTTTAGAGGAAGCCAGAGAAGAGTGGAGGAGCGGCTTAGAGCAGAACATTTCCTTAGAGTTTATCATGGAAACCATTGCGGAGAAAGAAAATATTACCTTAGATGAAGAGGGATATGCGGCTTATATCCAGAATTTAGTCAGCAATAACGGCTTTTCTTCGGAGGAGGCGCTGTATCAGCAGTATGGTTATGATGACGCAGCCTACGGGGAGGCATATTTAAGACAGATTTATGTGGACAATCTTGCGTTAGATAAGCTGCGGGAAACAGCGGCGGTGACAGAGGCGAATGCAGCGGACAGCACAGAAGCAGAAAGTACAGAGGAAGCGCTTGACCAGAGCGACAGTACCGAGAAATAACATGGCAGGTCTGTGCCTGAATTTCTTGGGCGTTAAGCAGTTATCCGCTGACAGGAACTGTTGAAATTGCTACGTTACCGGAACCAGGAGTGAACAGTAAAATTTTTCCGGGCGGTAAACGGTTATCCGCGGGAGTTATTGACATTTTTCCGGCAGGCGGATAAGATAGAAAACAGGGATTAGATTATTTTTCAGGAGGAACAAGTATGGATATGGTAAATATAAGGGATTTATTCCGCAGCCAGGAGGAATACATTGACCAGGAAGTCACCATCGGCGGTTGGGTCAGGAGTATCCGCAATTCCAAAAATTTTGGATTCATCGTGGTAAATGACGGTACTTTTTTTGAGCCGGTGCAGGTGGTATATTCCGATGTGCTTGAGAATTTTGCAGAAGTGGAAAAATTAAATGTCGGTGCGGCAATCATTGTCACGGGAAAAATGGTGGCAACTCCGGGTACCAAGCAGCCCTTTGAAATCCAGGCGGCAAAGCTTGTGGTGGAGGGAGCTTCCACACCGGATTACCCGTTGCAGAAAAAGAAGCACAGCTTTGAATACTTAAGAACCATTTCGCATTTAAGACCAAGAACTAACACCTTTGAGGCGGTGTTCCGGGTGCGTTCCCTGATAGCATATGCGATTCACAAATTTTTCCAGGAGAGGGATTTCGTGTATGTCCACACGCCGCTGATTACCGGAAGCGACTGTGAGGGTGCGGGAGAGATGTTCCAGGTAACCACCATGGACTTAAATAATATCCCGAAAAATGAGGACGGAACGGTGGATTTCAGCAAGGATTTCTTTAATAAGCCTACGAACTTAACCGTCAGCGGTCAGTTAAACGGCGAGACCTATGCCATGGCATTTAAAAATATCTACACCTTTGGACCCACGTTCCGTGCGGAAAATTCAAACACTACCCGTCATGCGGCGGAGTTCTGGATGATTGA
>JAGAIK010000317.1 GCA_017626625.1 Roseburia sp. | reverse complement strand
TGTCGGAAAATCTGACGGTAACAGACAGCTCTGGCAGCACTTACCGGAAACAAATCATGGTGTATGTGGTGGATACCACTCCTCAGGAGATAAAGCCCAAAGGACAGACACGGTTTATCAATGAGTACTATTATAATCAGCCCTTTGAGTATGGCGGATTAGAAGACAATTCCATCTGGAAAACAAATCCGGAATACCGGGCGGCATTAGAAGAATCGTTTGAAAACATGAAGAACGATACGCCGGAAACAAAGTATTACTTTACCCATGAAACGCTTCTGGAAATGAAGGAGTATATCAGGGAACATGGAATTGGGAACAGCTCGGAGCAGGACAATTTGCAGGAGTTTTATGAAAGGTTTCTGGCACCGAATCGGTTCACTGAATAAAAAGTGTTTTAAGCTGTTTCGCTATCACAATATATTTAGCATCGCTTTTTTTACAAATAAAATAATAAGTTACATTGGCTTCCGGATTGGTAATCGGTACAATGCTTCTTCCGCTTAGAATGCTTGAGCTATCAGTAGCCAGGTTTGTCGTAAAACATGGGAGCGTTGATTTTTGTATTAACTCTTTCATTGCAAAATCATCTGTCTGTACAAGAAATTTGGAGGCAGGCATTTTTTGCCGGCACAATTCCGTCCAAAAGCCGATTTGTGATGCCAGTAAACAATTAAATCCGTTCAAATCTTCAAATGTCAGATTTTTACGGGACGCCAGCTCATGGTTGAGAGGAATACAAACCGAAAGATTTTCCTGAATAATCGGAATGCAGACAAGTTCATCGATTGCTATGGGATAAGGTATAATTCCAATTTCACAAATACCAGAAGCAACATTGTTAATAATCGCAGACAGTTCAGAGAGTTTGGAAGAAATGGTCTGTTCGGGAAAGCGTGAGGATAACAGTGGAAGTAAGGACCAAAGCGGGGCGGGTGCACATGCTTCCACTGTAAGCGTATGTAATTTAGCATGATAAGTCTGAATCTGCTGCACGGTATTTTGAGCAGCAGTAAGCAGACTTCGTGCACATTCTACAGCTTTTAAGCCGGTTTCATTCAGTTCAATTTTATTTTTTCCGCGGACAAACAAAGGCACACCAAATTCCGTTTCGAGGTGCTTCATTGTGCGGGTAATGGTGGGTTGAGATATATGCAGTTCTTCAGCAGCTTTTGAAAGAGTACCAAAATCTGCAAAGGCAATAAGCTGTTCTAATTCCAAAAGATTCAACATAACCTGTCCGTCCTTGCTATTCATTTTATGAAAGGTGTGTTTCACAATTTATATTGTACTTTCTTCAATTTGCCTTGTAAACTATGAATTGTAAGAAATGCAGTAAAAAATTTATTACAAGCAGGAGGTACGAAGTATGGAATATGTAACACTGAACAATGGGGTCAAAATGCCTAAATTAGGATACGGCGTATATCAGACCCCGCCAGAAGAAACAGATCGCTGCGTAACGGAAGCCATTGAAGTGGGCTACCGCAGTATAGATACTGCGCAGGCATATGGCAATGAAGAAGGTGTGGGCAATGCGTTGACAAAATGCGGTTTGCCAAGAGAAGAACTGTTTATTACCACAAAAATATGGATAAGCAACGCCGGTTATGAAAAGGCGAAGGCTTCCATTTCAGAATCGCTGGGAAAGCTGCAAACAGATTATATTGATTTGCTGCTTATTCATCAGCCCTTTGGAGACTACTATGGCAGCTATCGTGCAATGGAGGAGGCATACAAAGCAGGAAAAGTGCGGGCAATCGGTATTTCCAACTTTTATCCGGACCGTTATCTTGACCTTGTTCATTTTTCGGAGATTAAACCTGCTGTAAATCAGGTGGAAACCCATGTTTTCCAGCAACAGAAAGTGGCGAAGGAATACATGACAAAAAATGGAACGCAGATTATGTCATGGGGACCGTTTGCAGAAGGAAAAAATAATTATTTTGAAAATGCTGTTTTGAAAGAAATTGGGGAAAAGTATAAGAAAACTACTGCACAGGTAGCATTACGTTTCTTGCTGCAAAGCAATGTAGTTGTCATTCCCAAGTCTACACACAGAAACCGTATGGAAGAAAATTTTAACGTATTTGATTTTGTATTGTCTGACGAGGATATGGGCAAAATTGAAAAATTAGATACAGGAGAGAGCTTGTTCTTCTCTCATTATGACCCTCAGACGGTTGAGTGGTTTATGAGTATTGTTTAAGAGTCGGAGGCTAAGGTACAGAGCTGATGAGCACCCCTGTAACAGTGGAGGTCTGGCAGCCCTTGCTATTTTTTCCACAGGAGAGAAATGCAGTCATCCAATAAAAATCAACCCTTGACTTTCTAAAAACTGATTGATAAAATAAGAAAGTCGAGTGGCGAAAAATGCGTAAATCCAGATTTTGGATTTACGCATTTTTTGTTGTGTAAGTGAAGTTTCATCAGAAAAACTTTGCCCTTGACAGGTTGTGGCAGCTTTCCTATCTGAAAAGACTCCGGAAAACAAGATTCAGGAGGTTACATATTATATGGAACAAAAAGAACCCAAAAACAAGATGGGGACAGAACCGATAAACAAGCTAATGCTGTCGATGGGAATCCCCATGGTATTGTCAATGATGCTGCAGGCGGTTTACAACATTGTAGACAGTGCTTTCGTATCGAATATGGCGGGAAATGGAGAACTGGCGTTAAATGCCCTGACACTGGCATTCCCGGTACAGATGCTGATGGTTGCCATCGGAATCGGAACCGGCGTCGGCACCAATGCCCTGTTAGCGAAAAGTATCGGGCAGGGAAATAAACAGAAGGCAAGCCAGGTGGCAGGAAATGCCATATTCCTTGCAATCATTATTTTTATCGTCTATTTTCTGTTTGGCTGTTTCGGTGTAGAACCCTATATTGCAAGCCAGACGCAGAATGTACAAATCAAAGTGATGGCGGAAGAGTACCTTGGTATCTGCTGTAAGATATCTATGGGAATCGTGTTTTTCTCTATTTTTGAAAAATTATTGCAGGCAACAGGGCGGTCAATGTATTCCACAACGGCACAGATTGCGGGAGCAGTGGTAAATGTTATTTTAGACCCTATTTTAATTTACGGCTGGTGCGGTCTGCCGGAGATGGGAGTAAAGGGAGCCGCTTATGCGACCGTAATCGGACAGATTGTCTCTGCGCTGCTGGGACTTATTTTCCATCTGAAATTCAATAAGGAAATCGAAAATAATGTTCGTTATCTGAAGCCTTCCCTCCGCACCATCGGAGAGATTTATACCATTGGTCTGCCGGCAATCATCGCCCAGGCGTTGATGTCTGTGATGACCTATGGACTGAACATTATCTTCGTAAGAATCGGAGAATCCGTAGTAACCGCATACGGGCTTTACTATAAAATTCAGCAGTTTATTCTCTTTGCCGCATTTGGTCTGAGGGACGCCATTACCCCAATCATATCCTTCAACCACGGAATGAGAAGTAAAAAGAGGGTGCAGCAGGGCATTAAGTACGGACTGACCTATACGCTGATTGTGATGTTTGTGGGACTTGTGGTAATAGAGATTTTTGCAGCACCTTTTGCGAGACTGTTCGGGCTGTCCGGCGAGACAGAAACTTTATGCGTGCAGGCAATGCGGATTGTTTCCTTAAGTTTTCTGTTTGCAGGGGTAAATATTGCTTATCAGGGAATTTTCCAGGCATTGGATGCAGGCTTACAATCCCTTGTCATTTCAGTGTGCAGACAGATTTTATTTGTTCTTCCGGTGGCGTGGGGATTTTCCCTGCTTGCCTGTCAGTCCATGGATTACATGTGGCTGGTATGGTTTACCTTTTTTATTGCGGAGGGGCTTTCTGCGGTCATCGGTACGGTATTTATGCTGCAAATCAATAAAAAGGTAATAAAAAATCTTGCATGAGGAAAGAAAGGAAGGGTATCAGTATGAAAAAAAGAATTGTTACCATCAGTCGTGAATTTGGCAGCGGCGGAAGGACCATTGGAAAGCAACTGGCGGAAAAACTGGGCGTTCCCTGCTACGATAAGGAACTGATTGAAAAACTGGCGGAACAGACGGGACTGGCGAAAAAGTTTATTGAGGAACAGGGGGAGTATGCACCTGCCTCCCATCCTTTCTCCTATGCCTTTGTAGGGCGGGGAGTGAATGGTCTTTCCGTAAGCGACTATCTTTGGAATGAGCAGCGAAAGAAGATACAGGAGATAGCGGAAAAAGAGGCCTGCGTTATCGTAGGGCGCTGTGCGGATTATATTTTAAGAGAGCGAAAAGACGTACTGAATGTCTTTATCCACGCACCGAAAGAGGAACGTGCAAAACGCATTGTGGAGGTGTATGGAGAGACAGATACGGAGCCGTTAAAGCGTCTGCGGGATAAGGATAAAAAACGTGCCGTAAACTACAGGTATTACACAGACCAGGAATGGGGCAGGGCACAGAATTACCATCTGACCATAGACAGCAGCGCCTTTGGAATCGAAGGCAGTGTGAATTTGCTTTTTAACATTCTGACGGGAGAAGAATAGTGGGATTACCCAAAGCTGGTTAAGGAAACTTAATGGGCTTTGGGTATTTTATTGTTTTGGGAAGCTGGCGGAAAAGAGAGTTATTTGGCAAAAGAGTGAGTAAAATTATAGAGAAAACTGCTTGAGAATTGGAAGTAGTTGGCATATACTTTATTTGAGAATACCCACGGAAAAGTGGAATTGAGAGAGAAAGAAGTCATATGAAATTTATATTTTCTTATTTAAAGAAATACCGCAAAATGGTGGCGGTTGTCATGTGCATTAAGCTGTTGGGGACGCTGGGGGAGCTGATGCTGCCCTATGTTTTAGAACATCTAATTGATGATGTTGTACCACAGAAGAATGTGAGACTTGTTCTTTTATGGGGGGCAGTCATGATACTGCTTGCCGTTTTTGTGCGTCAGGTTAACGTAAAGGCAAACCGGCTTTCTGTCAAGGTGGCAAAAGAGAGTACCTTTGAGATACGCCGGGATTTATTTTGGAAATCCATAAACTTATCCGGCGGTCAGTTAGACGAGGTGGGGCTTCCGTCCTTAAATGCACGTATGACGTCGGATTCTTACAATTTGCAGAGTTTTATTCAAAGCGGACAATCCTTAGGGATTCGCGCCCCTATCATGCTGTTGGGGGGGATTGTTATTACACTTACTATGGATGTGGGTTTAGCATCCATTCTTTGTGTTATGGCACCGGTGATGATTGCCACAGTGGTGTTTGTGTCCATGAAAGGCATCCCCCTCTATGATAAGGTGCAGCAGAGCGTAGATGGGATTGTGCGGATTATGCGGGAAAATATTTCCGGTATCCGTGTGGTAAAGGCGCTTTCCAAGGAGGATTATGAAATCCGCCGTTTTGAGAAAGCCAATCAGCAGATGGCGAAAAGCGATATCACAGCCAGCATTGTTATGGCTTTGCCCGGACCGCTCATGACATTAGTTCTGAATATAGGATTAACGATTGTAGTGATTGTAGGGGCGGTTCGGGTGAATCGTGGTATCACCCAGCCGGGGGTCATTCTGGCATTCCTTACCTACTTCAATATGATTCTGATGGGGGTTATGGCGCTGAACCGTGTATTTATGCTGATGTCAAAGGCAAACGCATCTGCAAACCGTATTGCAGCGGTGATACAGATGGAGGATGAATTATTGCCGATACCGGAAGATGCGGCAGCGGTTACGGACAGGGAGGAATTTATTATTTTTGACCATGTGGATTTCAGCTATGGCGGCAGTGAAGGGGAAGAAGCGCTAGAGAAGTTTGATGGAAAAGGGCGGCAGAAGTGCTTAGAGGATATCGACTTTTCCATGAAAAAGGGCGGTTCTCTGGGGATTATTGGAGCCACCGGCTGCGGCAAGACCACGATAATTAATCTGTTGATGCGTTTCTATGATGCGGATCATGGGGCTGTTTTTATTAATGGCAAAGATGTGCGGACTTATGAAAAAGACGAACTGCACCGGATGTTTGGCGTTGTATTCCAGAATGATGTTGTCTTTGCGGATTCTCTCAAAGAAAATATTTCCTTTGGACGGGATGTGTCAATGCAGGAAATGGAAGCTGCTGCGGCGGATGCCAGGGCACAGGAGTTTATCGAGGGTTATGAAGATACCTATGACCATCGTGCAGTAATCCACGGCACTAATTTAAGCGGCGGACAGAGACAGCGGGTTTTGATTGCCAGGGCGATTGCGGCAAAGCCCCAGATTTTGATTCTGGACGACTCTTCTAGTGCACTGGATTATAAGACGGATGCGGCGCTCAGGGGAGCCATCAGAGAGCACCATGCAGACACTACCACAATTATTGTGGCGCAGCGTATCAGCTCTATTATGAATTTAGATGATATTATCATGCTTGATGAGGGAAAAATTATTTGACAAGGCACACAAGAGGAACTGATGTAAAAATGTAGTATGTATCAGGAAATTTATAAGACACAGATGGGAGCGTGAGACAGTATGGCGGCAAGAGATACCATTCGTAAAAAACCGAAGGATACGAAAGGGACGCTAAAGCGGCTTCTTTCTTATATCGGACAATATAAGCTGATTCTGATTATCATATTTTTGTTATGTTTTATCAGCAATATTTTAGCGCTGCTTGGTCCTAGCCTTGCAGGGGCGGCCATCAATGAGGCGGCTGCGGGAGCTGGGAAAGTCAATTTTGACAAGGTATTTTATTATGCAGAAAGAATGCTCATTTGTTATGTATTGTCTTCTGTTATTACCATATCCATCAATATTGTGATGGTTTATGTCAGCAAATGGATTGCCAAAAAGATGCGGAAGGATGTTTTTGATAAACTGATGCGTCTGCCGGTAGGCTATTTTGATCAGAATCAGGCAGGAGATATCATCAGCCGGGTATCCTATGATATTGATGTGGTGAGCACTTGCTTGTCTACAGATGTGGTGCAGATTTTGACAAGCGTTGTGACGGTGGCGGGGTCTTTTGGCATGATGATTTACATTTCTCCCCTGCTTGCTCTTATTGTGCTGGTTACGATTCCCACAGCAATTATCTATACGACAAAAATGAGGGGCATAACACAGCCAAGATTTGTGAAACGTTCAAAAAATTATGGAGTGATGAACGGTTTTGTGGAGGAGATGTTCTCCGGGCAGAAGACGATTCTGGCTTATGCGTATGAAAAGCAGGTGGCAGAGAAGTTTGATGGAATTAATCATGACGCTGCAGACGCTTATTATGATGCAGATTATTACGGAATTACTATGGGACCCACCGTTGGTTCCATCAATAATCTTGGGCTTTGCCTGATTGCTGTCTTTGGTTCGGTTCTTTATATGGCGGAAATGATTTCTCTGGGGCAGATTTCATCTTTTGTCTTATATTCCCGCAAATTTTCCGGACCGATTAATGAGATTGCCAACATCATGAACGAGCTGTATTCTGCCCTTGCCGCAGCGGAGCGTGTCTTTACCCTGCTTGAGGAAGCGGAAGAAATAGAAGACCGTGAAAATGCGGCGGAGCTGACCGGAGTAGAGGGAAATGTGGAATTAAGAAATGTGTTTTTCGGCTATGAAAAGGATAAGACGATTATTCACAACCTAAGCCTTGCGGCAGATGCGGGAAAACTGGTGGCAATCGTGGGACCTACCGGAGCGGGGAAAACCACAATTATTAATCTGCTGATGCGGTTTTATGATGTGGATGCCGGAAGCATTCTTGTGGATAACGGAGATATCCGTGATTACACCAGAAAGAGCCTGCGGGGCGCATATGCGATGGTACTTCAGGATACCTGGGTTTTTCAGGGGACGATTTTTGAAAATATTGCTTATGGAAAAGAGGGAGCAACGATGGAGGAGGTTGTAGCTGCTGCGAAGGCGGCGCATATCCATTCCTTTATCATGCGTCTGCCCCAGGGATATGATACGGTTATCAGCGAGGATGGCGGCAATATCTCGAAAGGGCAGAAACAGCTTCTTACCATTGCAAGGGCAATGCTTTATGATGCAAGGATGCTGATTTTAGACGAAGCAACTTCTAATGTAGATACCAGCACGGAGCGGAAAATCCAGAAGGCAATGCGGGAGCTGATGAAGGATAAGACCTGTTTTGTGATTGCGCACCGGCTTTCCACCATTCAGCATGCGGACCATATTTTAGTCATCAACCAGGGGGACGTGGTGGAGCAGGGGAATCATGAAAGCCTCATGGAGCAGAAAGGATTTTATTATAAGCTGTATGCGGCGCAATTTGAATAAGAAAGGCTTCATTTGTCTGTATTGATTGCAGCAGGATAATATGAGAGGCGGGAAAGGAAGGAGAAGGGAAATGAGAGAATACGATGAGAAATTAGTGGAGATTTTAAACGGGGTGGGTGAAACAACCATGGTAAACGGGGTTCTGGTGGAGATAAAAAATGTGCCGGATGATGATGCTGGTGACCGTTTGGACCCACGGGTATATAAAAAAGAAATGGAGAATCGGAAAAAACAGGCGGCGAAGAAATTGCAGGCGGATAATGAGCCGGGGGAAGATGAAGCAGAGAAGCCATCCTACGATGAAATGCGGAAGCATATGGGAGGGTTCAATTATAACCTGAACACGGTGGAAATCTACACCAGATATATCGAGGTTGCTACCAGCGTCGGCAGGGTGCCGGTATGGATTCATTATCCCAGACATATGGAGGGAAAGCACCCGGCATTTCTGTATGTGCATGGCGGAGGCTTTTTCGGAGGCTCGCCTTTCACACTGGAAAACCACTGTCGTCTGATTGCGGAGCGTGCAGATTGCGTAAC
>JAGAIK010000316.1 GCA_017626625.1 Roseburia sp. | reverse complement strand
CGCCGGGAAGCGCAGGCATTTTCAGTCAGACACGCTCTCGCTCCCGCAGCACCGAAGGTGATGTTGGAGCGCAGCGGATGCTAAGCTCGAAAAGACCTCGCTAAGCACCGGCGTCTTTAGAAGGGTCTGTCTGAAAACGCCTGCGCTTCCCGGCTGGTTTTCTCTGCGTAGCTCTTTCTAATTTTTTCTTCTGCATTATCTTACAGGTTTATTTTAATATTACTTTTATTTCGTTTGTTTTCTCTTCCGGCAAAGAGAGAATGAGTTCTCTTTTTATCAAAGCGTCTTGGGAGGCTCCATTTAAAAGAACCTGCGCTATGTGGTATTCACCATAATCTTTTCGGGATGTATTTTCGTAGACGATATGGAAGTTTCGTCCGGCGAAGGTAATGGAGATTTCTGCTCTGCCGTTGGTATCAAACTGGCTTGCTAAAAGTTTGGGGTCTAGCAGGAGATTACCTAGTTCTCCGCGGACGCCGAACATTTGCTGGACTACGGTGAGCATGAGCCAACTGGCGGCTCCGGTGAGGTAGTGGTACATGCCTCTGCCTTTGGCGTTAAAGTATTCCGGGATGCCGGGGTAGATACGGCTGTGTTCAAAGTCTGCGGACTGTTCATATAAGGTGTGCAGGGCTTTGTAGCCTTCCCGGACAAAGCCTCTCTGATAGAGGGCGTTTCCGTACATGACGGTCATGTGGGAAAAAACGGCTCCGTTTTCTTTCTGACCGTAGGCGAAGCCGAACATTCTTCCGAGGTCGGTTTTTAATTCGCCGAAATCTGTGTTGAGGCGGTAGCCGCCTGCGTCTTTTTTATAGAGATAGGTGTCGGCTGCTTTGGTGATTTCTGCGGTCTGTTCTTCTGTGGCGGTTCCTGACATGATGGTAAATACCTGTCCGGTGAGCATCATGCGGACGCTTCCTTCTTGTACTCCCTCGGCTTTATTGCCATGATTGTCATAATAGCTGTTGAACCAGTGTCTGCCGTTATCGTCACCCACCCATTCGGTTTTGCGGATATGTTTCCAAATCCATTCTGCCATGGTGTCTAAGGTATCGGCTGCTTTTCTGCAGGAAACTTCGGTTTTTCTTCCTGATACCTCATGAATACAGGATTCCATGTAGCGCTGTAATATCTGGTTTTTCTCTTTGGAATCACTGTAGATGGAAGGTTCCTGCTGTAAGAGCAGGGTGATTTCTTCCGCCAGTGTGATGTTCTCCACGCCGTTTTTGTCCAGATATCTTAACAGTTCTGCCAGGGCTTTCAGGTTTCCGCTGTAGGCGGCGGTGAATGCCACGCTCTCTCCCCGTTCCTCTGCCATATCCAGAGCGTCGTTCCAGTCGGCGCCCCGCAGTCTGAAATGGTTGTGTTCTCCGGTTTCGTAAAAGGCGGTCAGGTTTTGCAGCAGAAGATGTTCTAATATGGTACCCTCTGCCACACGTTTTTCGGAATCTCTTTGGAGGGTTCCGTCCTCCGGTTTCCATTTTTCGTCGGTTCCTGTTCCCCGGCACACCTGTTTATCTTTAAAATAGTTTTGTTTTTCCAGTAAAATCTGCCAGTCGCCTGTCTGGTCTATGTACAGTTTTGTGGTGAGGAAGGGCCAGAAGCCATGGTCCATCCACACTCTTGTGAT
>JAGAIK010000315.1 GCA_017626625.1 Roseburia sp. | reverse complement strand
TGCCGTCCTTGTCTGTCTTTGAGACAATGTCGATATTGGCAGTGGTATTTCTGGCTAATTTTTCGCCGTTTGCCCGGATATTGTAAGCTCCCTCCGGGACTTCATGCAGCCCTGCCACCTGCTCTAATAAATTTTTCTGTATTAAATCCATGGTTCCCTCCATTGTTTAAATCTTGTCCACTAAAGTCTGGCAGGTCTCCGCCGTATGGAGCAAATCCGGCAATACTTCTTCTTTTGTTCCCACCGTCTTAATCCTGCCGTCGGCAATGACAACAATTTTATCTGCAATGTCAAGAATCCGCTCCTGATGGGAAATGATAAGAATGGTTCCGTGAATCTCATCCCTCATCTTCTCAAAAACCTTGATAAGACTGTTAAAACTCCAGAGGTCAATGCCCGCCTCCGGCTCATCAAAAATGGAAAGCTTTGTGCCCCTTGCGGTTATCATGGCTATCTCGATACGCTTTAACTCACCGCCGGAAAGACTGCCGTTAATCTCCCGGTCGATATATTCCCTGGCGCAGAGCCCCACCTCGGATAAAATCTCACAGATTTCCGATACGCTCATCTCCTTGCCTGCCGCAATAGTAATCAAATCCTTCACCGTCAGCCCCTTAAAATGCACCGGCTGCTGGAACGCATAACTGATACCGTGCTTTGCCCGCTCCGTAATGTCAAGGTCCGTGATATCCTCGCCGTCCAACAAAATCTGCCCGCTGGTGGGCTTGATGATTCCGGCAATGATTTTTG
Organism: Roseburia sp.; assembly: GCA_017626625.1. Taxonomy (GTDB): domain Bacteria; phylum Bacillota; class Clostridia; order Lachnospirales; family Lachnospiraceae; genus Roseburia. The sequence continues at coordinate 2,440 of JAGAIK010000315.1, read as the reverse complement.
CCAACGTGGATTTCCCGCCGCCGTTAGGCCCGGTAACTGCCACAAAATGGTCCTCTATGCTCAGACTGATATCCTTTAAAATCTCTTTGTTGTCGTGGTTGTCTTCCACTTCGTAAGTAATATTTCTTAACTCTAACATGCCTTTCTCCTTTGGCGTTTATTTGGTCACAAGACGGGGATATTTTACCATAATGGCGTCGAGCATTTCCTCGTCCGGCTCAAACTCGTAGCGGACGATTCCTTTCTCCCCTTTAAAAATAACTGCATAGACCTTTGCCTCCGGTTCTCCGGAGGTCAAATCCTTGTAGCTCATAGTTCTGTCTGTTTCATATTTGTATATCCCCCTGTCTCCCCTCGGAGCGATGGCAAGCACATCATCCATATGGATATTGACAAGGTTTTTCCGTCTGCTCTTTGCCCGGATTCTGGCAAATTTCAGGTCGCCGTCATAGTAGGTGTACTCCCATTCCGTATCCATGCGGAAGGTCTGGAAATACCACAGCACCGCAAATACCACCGCCGGTACAAAGAAAATAAGCGGATTAATAAAAGACGCTCCAAGAAACATCAGGCAGGCAAGGATAAACCATACCGCATTTAAAAATTTTTTCCATCCCGGAGTTTTCTTCGGAACAATTACTAATACCTCGTGCATTGATTTTTCTCTCTCTTTCTTTTCGTAGTATAAAACGCTTCTTATATTCTAAACTATTTTTAGAAAAAAAGCACTCCCTATCTGGATTTTTATTATTTTATCATGTAAAATAATGTCAGGAAAGGTTTTTTCGTAAATTTTCGTTTCTTTTATGTAAATTTTAGAATTTATGCCGCCCTGCGGCAGGAAAGGATGTATTCCACCATGATTACCTATGAATTTAACCCCGATTCCTTCGCCACTTTTCAGGAGGGAATCGTAAGAGAATGGGCGCTCACCAACGGAATCGGCGGCTATGCCGGAAGCTCCCTCATCGGCGCTCACAACCGTACCCATCAGGGCTATCTGATTGCCAGCCTCCATGCTCCCACGGAGCGGTACTTAGTTTTTTCCAAAGTCAACGAGGTGCTCCGTACCAACAATACCGTCTACGACTTAGAGACCTCCCAGCACTTAGTCAAAGGAAAAACACAATATAAAAACGGACAGGAATATCTTGCTTCCTTTTCCTACGACGGAAGCGTCCATTATACTTACCGCTGCGGCAGGCTGACCCTGACAAAGCACATCTGCTTAGAACCGGGAAAAAATGTCTGCGCCGTGTCCTATGAAATTGAAAACCCCGGAGACGCAGCAGAACTTACCCTTGTGCCGCTGTTTAATTTCCGGGAACACAGCGCCTCCGCCACCAGAGACACCTTAGATTTTACCCTGTCCCTGTTCGGAAACTCCTTATGCCTTACCCCGAAAACGCACCCGGAATATACCATCCTGTTCCAGACCAGCGACGGCGTCTTTCAAGAGCATACCCCGGTTTACGATGAAAATATGCAGTTGCAGATTGAGGTAGACTTAGAAACAGACGGTCTTGACAGCCATTACTGCCCTTATGAGATTGCCGTAGCCATTCCGGCAAAGAGCACCAAAAAGCTGTCCCTTCTGTGCTCCCTGTTACCCACCGGGGACAGTTTTTCCGATATCACGGAGCAGACCGGATTTGCCCTTCTTGAGAAACGCCTTGCCTACACCGAAAAGCTCTATGCAGCCGCCGGATACTCCGACGAATTTGCCAACCGTCTGGTGCTTGCCGCCGACCAGTTTTATCCCACCGCAGCTCCACCGGTTTCAAAACCGTACTGGCAGGACTGCCCTGGTTCACCGACTGGGGCAGGGACACCATGATTGCCTACACCGGACTGGTGCTCTGCACCAACCGCAGACAGGAGGCAGAGGAAATTCTAAAAACCTTTGCCCGCTATGTGAAAAACGGCATTGTCCCCAACATGTTCCCGGACGATAACACACCTCCCCTTTACAACACGGCAGACGCCTCCCTCTGGTACTTTTATGCAGTCTGGCAATATCTGCAATACTACGGCGACGAAACAGGCTACCATTTTATCGAAACAGAAATTTATCCGAAATTAAAGGAAATCATAGACGCCTACCGCAGCGGAACAGATTTCAGCATTTACATGGAGGAGGACGGCTTAATCCATGCCGGAAGCGGCCTTGACCAGATTACCTGGATGGACGTGCGGGTAGGCGACTGGGTTGCCACCCCCCGCCACGGAAAACCTGTAGAAATCAATGCCCTGTGGTACAACGCCTTAAAAGTAATGGAGCAGCTCTCTCTGCGTTTTGAATCCGGCGTTTCAGAAAAGAGCACTGACGCATTTTCTGGAGCAGCAGGCGCCTACCAGGCGCTTTCTGAGCAGGTAAAGACTTCCTTCTGCCAAAAATTCTGGTGGGAAGAACAGAAGTGCCTCTATGACGTGGTCGCCG
>JAGAIK010000314.1 GCA_017626625.1 Roseburia sp. | reverse complement strand
CCTGCAGTTCCGGAGACCCCGGCAGCAACGGCGGCGCCTGCAGCTCCGGCAGCGGCAGCACCTGCACCAAAAGCAGCGGCGACGGCAAATAATAAAAAACAGGCGGTGGCGAAACCGGTAACAAACCGTACCGTCCGTGTGGATATTGAAAAATTAGATGCACTGATGAACCAGGTGTCCGAGCTGATTATTGCAAAGAACAGTCTGGTATCCATCGGCAATATGGAGGGGGGAGATTCCCAGAATCAGACCTTCCATGAACAGGTGGAGTATTTAGAGCGTATTACCACCAATCTGCATGAGTCTGTGATGAAAGTGCGAATGGTGCCTATTGAGAGCGTTGTGGCGAAATTCCCGCGAATGATTCGTGACCTGTCCAGAAAATTAAATAAAAATATGGAACTCTACATGTCCGGTGAGGAGACAGAGCTTGACCGTACCGTTGTGGATCAGATTGGGGATCCGCTGCAGCATTTGCTCCGTAACTCCGCAGACCACGGCTTAGAGGACAACGAGACCCGTCGTGCATTAGGAAAGCCGGAAGTGGGAAGCATTTTCTTAAAAGCCTTCCAGGAAGGAAATAATGTCATCATTGAAGTCGGGGATGACGGCGCCGGAATTGACGTGAATGCAGTCCGCAATAAAGCCATTGAGCGCGGGGTGATTACCGAGGAGCAGGCGGAGAGCATGAGCCAGAAGGAAATCATCAACCTGTTATTCCTGCCGAGTTTCTCCATGGCGAAAAAGATTACCGATATTTCAGGAAGAGGCGTGGGACTTGACGTTGTAAAATCCAATATCGAAGCCCTTGGCGGTGATGTGGAAGTAAAAACCGCCTTGGGAGAGGGAACCACCTTCACCGTCAGACTGCCGCTTACCTTGGCGATTATTCAGGCGTTGATGGTAGAAGTCAGAGACGAGAAGTATGCCATCGCATTAGGCTCTATCTTAACCATTGAAGATGTTCCGGTGAAGGACATCAAATACGTGGAGGCGCAGGAGGTGATTAACCTTCGCGGAATGGTAATTCCGTTAATCCGTTTAGATCAGATTTTAGACTGCGAGCCCAGGGAAGAGCCGGAAAGCCTTACCGTTGTTATCGTAAAGAAGGGTGAGAACAGTGCAGGTCTTGTGGTAGACGACCTGATAGGACAGCAGGAAATTGTTATTAAATCACTTGGAAAATATATCAGCAACAATAAGATTATCAGCGGTGCGACGATTCTCGGCGACGGTGAAGTCGCATTAATCTTAGACGCAAATGCGTTAATGTAACGGGGGTGCTAACATGGCGAATAATAATCTTGAAGTAAGTGAAGTAGAAGCGAAGCAGTATATCGTTGTCATGGTTGGCGACGAACATTACGGAATTGATATCAGCTACATAGACAATATTGTCCGTATGCAGAAGATTACCCGTGTACCGAGAGTACAGAGTTATTTTACGGGGGTTATCAATCTTCGTGGCGAAGTAGTGCCGGTCATGAGTATCCGGAAAAAAATGGGACTGGCAGACGATGTGTTTACGAATGCCAGCAGAATCATCATTTTAAAATTAGAGGACAACACGTTGCTTGGCATTATTGTGGACGAGGTAAAGGAAGTCGTAAACTTAAGCGAAGAGGAAATCGACAAGACAAGCAAGGGCAAGTTTATTGACGGTATCGGCAAACATGGGGATGAGCTGATTTCCCTGTTGGAGATTAATTCCATCATTGAGGACGATATCTAGTGCAGAGAAACCTTCACTTTCCGTGAAATGCGAAGGTATCTTTACACGGAGTGTTAGAGGTTAGTGGGGCTTATGAGAAGCCTCACTAACTTTACAACGTTAAAACGTAAAATTACATATTGCGATAGGAAAGGAAAGACACTCATGGGAAATATGACGTTGGAAGACGTAAATAACATGTATCTGGATGTGCTGAAAGAAATCGGCAATATCGGTGCGGGAAATGCCACCACCGCCATTGCCAATATGCTGGGCATAAAAATTGACATGAATGTGCCGAATATTAAGCTGATGGAAGTTTCACAGCTTGGAACCGCAGTCGGTGCAGAGGACCAGACCATTGTGGGTATCTTTTTGGAAGTACAGAACGATATAGACGGCAGCATGATGTTCCTGTTGGACATCCCTTCTGCACGGTATCTGGTAAATAAACTGATGATGACGGATGCACCGGATGACGAGCCTTTTGGGGAACTTGAGCTGTCAGCCTTGAAAGAAATCGGCAATATTATTGCAGGTTCTTATCTTTCGGCATTATCGTCCATGACAAACCTGGTGATTGCACCTTCGATTCCGTATATTGCGGTGGACATGGCTGCTTCTATCTTAAGTGTGCCTGCCATAGAGTTTGGACTGCAGGGGGACAATGCACTGCTGATTCAGACGGAAATATGTGCAGAGGTGGCGATTGATGGCTATTTTATCCTTATGCCGGAACAGGGGTCTTATGAGAAGATATTGACATCGCTTGGAATCTCAATATAAGGAGAAGATGTATGGGTGCAGTAATAAAAGTGGGCATGGCAGATTTGAATATATGTAAAGCCCCTGATGTTATTACGACTTTGGGGTTGGGTTCTTGTATCGGTCTGGTATTTTACGACCCGGTGACGAAAATCGGCGGGATGGTTCATTACATGCTTCCTGACAGCACAAAGGTACGCAATAACAGTAATATTGCAAAGTTTGGTGATACGGGGATTGATGAATTGTACAGACGCGTGATTGCGGCGGGGGCAAATAAGAGCAGGCTGATTGCGAAAATTGCAGGCGGGGCAAAAATGTTTGAGGTAAGCGGTCTTTCCGAGGTGGGAAATATCGGAGCCAGAAATACGGAGGCTGCAAAGCTGAAATTAAAACAGTTAGGAGTCCGGCTTGTGGCGGAGGATACCGGGCTGAATTACGGTAGAACGGTGGAACTGCATTGTGATACAGGTGAGTTTTACATCAAATCAGTGGGAAAGCCTTTGAAAATTATTTGAGAACAGGAAAGGCATGGATGCGGTATGAAAACAAAGACGATACCTGCGATTGTCATGTTGGCGGCAGGGCTTATTACCTGCATTGCCGGGATTGCAACACATATGGAAACCGCACGTTTTGTAAAGATACTGCTTGTGGTATTGGTGGTTTTTTATGCGTTGGGCTGTATAGCGAAGCTGATAATCGACAGTAATTTTAAAGAAATGGAAGAAGATACCACGGATGGTGAAGAAACTTCAGCGGAAACTGAGGCGGATGGGGAAGACGGGCAGGAGTTAGAAAAACCGGAAGAGAAAAAAGCAGAAAATTAACTTAGACGTGGGGGCTTCATATGAAAACGGTGGAAAGAGAAAAGCTCTGGGAGGATTACCAGAAAAATCCTTCGGCGAAGCTGCGGGAACAAATTATTATTGAGTACGCACCTCTGGTAAAAGTTGTTGCAGGACGGCTCAGTATGTATCTTGGCTATAACGTAGAATATGAAGATTTGGTGAGCTACGGCATATTTGGACTGATAGATGCGATCGACAAATTTGATTTAAACAAAGATGTGAAGTTTGAGACCTATGCCAGTCTCAGAATCCGGGGTTCCATTTTAGACCAGATAAGGAAAATGGACTGGATACCGAGAACCGTCCGCCAGAAGCGCAAAAAAATCGAAGAGGCGATACGCCAGATTGAGACAAGAACCGGGAAGAACGCCACGGATGAAGAAATCGCAAGAGAGCTTGGCATAGCGGAGACGGAGCTGAATGAGTGGCAGATGCAGCTCAACGTGACCAATGTGGTATCCCTCAACGAATTTTTAGAGCAGGGCGGCGAGCCGGTGATGGACGCAAAGAACAATTCCCACTTCGTCCAGCCGGAGGATTCCATACAGGAAGAGGAATTGAAAAAAGTCTTAAAGGAATCCATGGAACTGCTGACGGAAAAGGAAAAGAAAGTAATTTTGTTGTATTACTACGAGGATTTGACATTAAAGGAAATCAGCAATATCTTAGAGGTGTCGGAATCCAGAGTTTCCCAGTTACACACGAAGGCGCTGTCGAAGATGCGCAAGAAGATGGGAAATTACATGGGGATTCTGGTGGACTGACACAGAAAAAGGCAGGTGCTTGCGTATGTCGATTAGACCAGTGGATTTTAACGGAATGATACAGAGGACACAGGATGTGGGAAGTCTCAAACAGCAGGAGGATAACAAGCCTGTGATTCAGCAGCAAAGCATTGAAGTGAAGCAGGAAAAACAGGCGGACAGCCTGGCGCATAAGGTACAGGATACGGAGGGCAAGGAGAACTTCGAATTTCGTTATG
>JAGAIK010000313.1 GCA_017626625.1 Roseburia sp. | reverse complement strand
TGATATCGGCTGCGGCTTGAAAATCAGGGAGCTGCAGCGCACGAAGGAAGACCTGCTGCGTTCACTGGAAATGTATTATAAAGTGCTGTACTATGGAATTGAAGTGTAAATTGGACTTCTGTTCATAGCAGTATGTCTGGAAACAGAAAAAGCCGGGCAGGTGACTTTTGATTACAGAAAAATGGTGAGAATGTATGGCAGCGGCTGAGAAAGGGAAAATTTATGATAATAACAGTAGATGTGGGAAATACCAATATTACCGTGGGCGTATTTGATGGAGATGAGGTGGCGGCAACCTTCCGTATCACCACGAAAATGCCCCGTACTTCCGATGAATACGGAATGCTTCTGATTAACCTTTTAGAGCAGAACAAGATTAACCATGAGGAAATTGTGGACGTAATCATTGCCTCTGTAGTTCCTAATGTAATGCACTCCTTAGAGGGAGCGGTGGTGAAATATCTTGGAATCCGCCCCATTGTGATTGGACCGGGGACAAAGACGGGAATCCGTGTGGTGACAGAGAATCCCCGCCAGATTGGAACCGACCGTATCGTGGATGCGGCGGCTGCCTATGAGCTCTACGGCGGTCCCGTACTGGTACTCGATTTCGGAACAGCAACCACATACGACCTGGTGGACAAGGACGGAGCTTTCCTCTCCGGTGTAACGGCACCGGGAATCCGTATTTCTGCAAAGGCTCTGTCGGAGGACGCCGCAAAGCTGCCGGAAATTGAAATCCGCAAGCCGGAGAGCATTCTGGCGAAAGAAACGATTTCAAGTATGCAGGCGGGACTGGTATACGGACAGATTGGACAGACGGAATACATTGTCCGCCATATGATAGAAGAGGCGGATTTAGGGGAAGTCAAAGTTGTGGCGACAGGCGGTCTGGGAAGAATTATTGCCAACGAAACCTCTGTGATTGATGTGTACGACCCCACTCTGACCTTAAAGGGTATGAACCTGATTTACAAGAAACAGAACCGCAAATCCGGGAAAATCAAATAATATGGGAACAATTAAGACATTAAAAATCGGAAATGTAACGTTAGAAAATAATTTAATATTAGCACCGATGGCAGGCGTGACAGACCTGCCATTTCGCTTACTCTGTAAAGAGCAGGGGGCAGGGCTTCTGTGTATGGAAATGGTCAGCGCAAAAGCCATTTTATACAAAAATAAAAATACGGAAGAGCTTTTAACCATCGATTCCAGAGAACATCCGGTGTCCTTACAGTTGTTCGGTTCTGACCCGGATATCATCAGCGAGATAGCAAAACAGATTGAGGAACGTCCCTTTGATATTTTAGATATCAACATGGGCTGTCCTGTGCCAAAGGTGGTAAATAACGGCGACGGCTCCGCCCTGATGAAAAATCCCAGGCTGGCGGGGGAAATCATTGAAAAGACAGCCCGTGCCATAAAAAAACCCGTGACAGTGAAAATCCGAAAGGGCTTTGACGAGGAGCATGTAAATGCCGTGGAGTTAGCGCATATTGCCCAGGAATCCGGAGCCGCCGCCGTGGCGGTGCACGGCAGAACCAGGGAGCAGTTTTATTCCGGAAAGGCAGATTGGGATATTATAAGGCAGGTGAAGGAGGCGGTTTCTATCCCGGTCATCGGCAACGGTGACTTGCTGACGGCGGAGGATGTGATTGCCATGGAGAAACAGACGGGCTGTGACGGCTTTATGATTGCCCGGGGCGCCGAGGGAAATCCCTGGATTTTTAAGCAGATTCTTCACTATTTTAAGACGGGGGAATATCTGCCGAAACCGGATTTTGCAGAAATGACGGAAATGCTTCTGCGCCATGCCAGAATGCAGTTGGAGTTTAAGGGGGAATATACCGGAATACGGGAAATCCGAAAACATGCGGCATGGTATACCGCAGGTTATAAAAATTCCTCGAAGCTGCGGGGGCGAATCAACGAAGTGGAAAATTATGAGCAGTTAGAAGCATTATTCCGGGAGGTTTCGTCATATAATTCATAAAAGCGGTGATTGAGGCGTGGACATGTCCTATTCCAATGAATTTCTGACTGATTTTAAGACGGTGTATTTCGGGATTTTGCAGGCGAAGCAGATACCGCCGGAGAAGGCGGAGTTAGAGGTGATTGACGAGGAAGGGGAGGAAATGAGCCTTTTTGAGCCGGAGGATATCAAGTCCGTCTTAGAGCAGATAGGGGCAGATTTGAATTTCCTTACGATTTATACCAACCGTCCTGCATATTTCCGGGAATTTACAGAGACAATGTATGAAGAAAACGGGCTGATGGTGATGGTTTTCCCGAAAAGATATTTAGAGAGGGAATCCCGGAGCCTTTCGGGGAAAGCCAGGGGAATAACGTGCCAGAAGCTGGTTTTTGATTTTGAATGGCAGGGAAAATGTTATGAGGGACAGATTCGGCAGGGGAAGCATTACATTCCCATTCATAAAAAACCGTGGGAAACAGCGGAAAACCTTGACATTGCGGTGCCTATCGGTTATAATACTGTGATTGTTAAGAGAGCGCAAAACAGAAGAAAAAAGCCGTGCCGTGACAGGTTCGAAGAGGCTTTTTATCATTTATGACAGTAGAAGTTTTTTGAAGTGCAGGTTCTATTTATCCAGAAAACCGGAAATCTCTAAGGCGGGTTTCTGGCAGGGATAAAAATACGAAAAGAAGGGTAGAAGGCAATGGATAAGAAAAACATTCTGACTTACGAGGGATTGAAAAAACTAGAAGACGAACTGGAAAACTTAAAGGTTGTTAAGAGAAAAGAGGTTTCCCAGAAAATCAAAGAGGCAAGAGAGCAGGGAGATTTATCTGAGAACGCAGAGTATGACGCTGCAAAAGATGAGCAGAGAGATATCGAAGCCCGTATTGAAGAGTTAGAGAAAATCTTAAAAAATGCGGAAGTCGTTGTGGAGGAAGAAGCAGACTTAGATAAAGTAAGCATCGGCTGCAGCGTAAAGATTTTAGACTGTGAATTTGACGAGGAACTGACTTATAAAATCGTAGGCTCCACCGAGGCAAACAGCTTAAAAGGAAAAATTTCCAACGAATCTCCGGTAGGAAAAGCGCTTTTAGGCAAAAAGGTGGGAGATACCGTGACAGTAGAGACGCAGGCAGGAGAGTTAGAGTACAAGGTACTTTCCATTCACAGAGCAGGCTGAGAAACATTCCAAGGTCTGCGGCAGAAAAGCACAGAGCAGGCTGAGAAACATTCCAAGGTCTGCGGCAGAGAAAAAAGTAAAAAGTCTGCAGGGTAAGGCGGCAGAGGAAAAAATTTGGCTCCTGTGATGAAGTTAAGGCAGAGGAACAGCCCAAATTCGCAGGCAGCATAGGGAGGAAGAAAATGGCAGAGCAGAACAATAACCAGCAGGATTTGAACCAGTTAATCCAGGTTCGCTATGATAAACTGCATGAACTGCAGGAAAACGGCAAAGACCCCTTTGTCATCACAAAATATGACGTGACCAACCATACCACGGATATCCGTGATAATTTTGATACCATGGAAGGCAAGGAGGTATCCGTTGCCGGACGTATGATGTTTAAACGTGTGATGGGAAAAGCTTCTTTCTGTAATATCCAGGATTTAAAAGGAAAAATCCAGGCGTATGTTGCAAGGGATAATATCGGCGAGGATTCTTACAAGGATTTCAAGAAATATGACGTGGGTGATATTTTAGGAATCAAGGGTACGGTTTTTAAAACCAAGACCGGAGAAATCTCTATTCACGCAACTGAGGTGGTTCTGCTCTCCAAGAGCTTACAGATTCTTCCGGAGAAATTCCACGGACTGACGGATACGGATACCAGATACCGCCAGAGATATGTGGACCTCATTATGAATGAGGAAGTAAAGGATACTTTTGTAAAGCGTTCCAAGATAATCAGCACCATCCGCCGCTACTTAGACGGACAGGGATTTATGGAAGTGGAGACTCCGATGTTGGTGCAGAATGCCGGAGGCGCTGCGGCAAGACCCTTTGAGACTCATTTCAATGCGTTAGACGAGGATTTGCGCCTGCGTATTTCCTTAGAGCTGTATTTAAAGAGATTAATTGTAGGCGGCATGGAGCGTGTCTATGAAATCGGACGTGTATTCCGTAACGAGGGCTTAGATACCAGACATAACCCGGAATTTACGCTGATGGAGTTATATCAGGCATATACCGATTACCACGGCATGATGGATTTGACGGAGAATCTTTACCGTTATGTGGCGAAAGAAGTGACCGGTTCTGAGATTCTCACCTATGGGGAGCATACCTTGGATTTATCCAAGCCTTTTGAGCGCATTACCATGGTGGATGCGGTGAAGAAGTATGCAAATGTGGACTTTAATGAGATTAAAGATACGGCAGAGGCGAAGAAGGTTGCGGACGAGCATCATATTGAATATGAAGAAATTCATGAAAAAGGCGATATCCTGAACCTGTTCTTTGAGGAATATGTGGAGGAACATCTGATACAGCCTACTTTCGTCATGGACCATCCGATAGAGATTTCTCCGCTGACGAAGAAAAAACCGGAGAATCCGGAGTATGTGGAGCGTTTTGAGTTCTTTATGAACGGCTGGGAGATGGCGAATGCTTACTCTGAGTTGAACGACCCCATTGACCAGCGGGCACGTTTTGAGGCGCAGGAGGCACTGCTGGCGGCGGGAAATGAAGAGGCGAATCATTTGGATGAGGACTTTTTGAACGCCCTGAGTATTGGTATGCCGCCGACGGGAGGTATCGGATTCGGTATTGACCGCATGGTGATGATGATGACCAACAGCCCGGCGATAAGGGATGTGCTGTTGTTCCCGACGATGAAGTC
>JAGAIK010000312.1 GCA_017626625.1 Roseburia sp. | reverse complement strand
TTGTTGGAGAGTGCCTTAAAATCTGTCTTTTTTTCCATTGGTAAAAATAACTCCGTTTCTGTAAAAATCATCCGTTTATCAAAAAAACAACTGTTACTAGCATAGCACAGACCTTATTTTGAATAAAGTGGCAAATGGTGAAGTTTTTCTAAAATATTTCTAATTTTCATCGGTAATGTGGATAGAGGAAAGCAGTTTTTCCAAATATGCCGTCAGTTCCTCCTCGGAGGGGCGGGAGGGGGTGGTAATCCATATGCGTATCATCTGTATGATTCCTCCGGAATAGAAGAGGGCTATCATTTCTATGGGAATCGAGAAAACGGTTCCGTTTTTTTCTTCCTCCCGCAGACTAAGGAGGATATCTTTGTAGATTTCCTCCGAAAAAATCTCAAGAAGCGAGGAGAAAACGCCGCTGTCTAAGACGTGGGAAACCAGCCGCTCATGACTGTTTAAAAACTGCAGGCACATCTGAAACAGATAGATATAGTAGGAGTAGGGTATCGCATCTTTTTCATAGGGAGCTAAGGTCTGGATAAAGCTGTCCCTGGTTTTCTGGATAAAAAAAGAGAAAAAATCATATTTATCGGCGAAGTGCTTGTAAAAGGTGGCACGCCTTACGAGGGCGCGTTCGCACAGCTCGTTCACCGTAATTTCATCAAAAGGCTTTTCGTTGAGCATCTGTAAAAAAGTATCATAAAGCGCTTTATGGGTTTTTAAAATGCGTAAATCTGTTTTCTTTTCCATGATTAAATTCCTGATTTTCCTTTCTGGCATATGCTTTCGCAGGAGGCATAGCGTCTTCTGTATAAAATTTCCGCCAATAGAGGTATGGCGGACTGCCGATTCTTTTGCTGTGATAGGAAACGTTTTGGAAGAAATGTCTCTTATCTTGCAAATGGAACAACATTGTGCGTTGTCAATCCGGCCTTTTTTATTATAATATCTAACAAGCGAACAAATGTCAAATAAAATTCAAAGGTCATATAAGGAGGCTGAAAAAATGGACAGATTTTATGGAGGAGTGATACGCTGCCGGAAAATCATATTGGTGGCATATGCGGTGTTGTTTGTCATCAGCGCAGTCTGTTGGCCGAAGGTATCGGTAAACTACGATATGAATTCCTATCTTCCGGAGGATTCAAAATCGACTGTGGCGTTAGACACCATGACGGAGGAATTTGACGGAGGGATTCCCAACGCAAGGGTGCTGGTGCATGATGTATCTTTGACGGAGGCGTTAGACTATAAGGAAAAGTTAGAAGGGGTGGAGGGCGTCACCGAGGTTTCCTGGCTAGATGATGTGGTGAACATCAAACAGCCGTTGGAAATGCAGGAGACGGATGTGATAGAAACCTATTACATAGACGGAAACGCCCTTTTTACGGTGACGATAGAGGAGGAGGCTATCCTTTCCGCAGTATCGGAAATCCGGGAGCTGATTGGAGAGGAAAATGCCATGACAGGTTCGGCAGTCAGCACGGCGACCGCTACGGAGAGTACAGTATCGGAAATCCGGAAAATAACAGTCATAGCCGTTCTGTTCGTGCTTGTCATATTGGTGCTTACCACCAACTCCTGGGTAGAGCCGGTACTGGTTCTGGTGGGGCTTGGAGTGGCGATTGTCATCAATAGCGGCACAAACCTGATATTCGGGGAAATCTCCTTTGTCTCAAATGCAGCGGGAAGTATTTTACAGTTGGCGGTTTCACTGGATTATTCCGTATTCCTGATACATAGGTTTGAGGAATGCCGTGAGGGAAAATCTCCGGAGGAAGCAATGCGGGAGGCACTGGTAAAATCCACTTCCTCCATTCTTTCGAGCGGTTTGACCACGGTGATTGGATTTTTGGCATTGGCGCTGATGCGATTTCGGATTGGACCGGATATGGGATTTGTACTGGCGAAGGGAGTTGCCATCAGCCTGTTGAGTGTCTTTACCTTTATGCCGGGATTGATACTGATGTGCTACCGCCTGATGGATAAGACAAAGCATCGTTCCTTTATGCCGGATTTTCATGGCTTTGGCAGAGTGGTGAGCCGGGTTATGATTCCCCTTGCCTGCCTGTATCTGATTGCCATTGCGCCGGCTTATCTGTCCAGTGTGAACAACAGCTATTATTACGGCTCATCCCACATTTTTTCAGAGGGGACGAAGCTGGGAGATGATACAAAGGAAATCGAAGATGTTTTTGGAAAAAGTGATACCTATGTGCTGATGGTGCCCAAAGGGAATACCGCAGAAGAAACTGCCCTGGTGGCGGATTTAAAGGGGTTAAAGGAGGTGACTTCCGTCATCGCTTATGTGGAGCAGGCAGGGGCGGAAATTCCTTATGAATACTTAGATGAGGAAACCTTAAGCATGTTGGAATCGGAAAACTACAGCCGGATGGTCTTGTCCGTAAAGGCAGATTATGAGGGGGAGGAAACTTTTGCACTGGTGGAAGAAGTACGAAACCTGGCAGAAAAACATTATGGAGAAAATTATCATTTGGCAGGAGAGGGAGTCAGCACGTACGATTTGATGAATACGGTAACTGCTGATATGCAGAAGGTGAATCTTATTGCCATCGGCGCAGTGTTTGTGGTGCTGCTTTTCAGTATGAAATCCCTTTCCCTTCCGGTGATTTTGGTACTTACCATAGAGACAGCTATATGGCTGAACCTTGCAGTTCCGTATTTTATGGGTTCACCGCTGTTCTATATCGCATACCTGATTATCAGCTCCATACAGTTAGGCGCCACCGTGGATTACGCTATTTTATTTACGGAGCGGTATAAGGAAAACAGGGCAGCGCTTTCGAAAAAGGAAAGCATTATTGAAACCATAGCCAATGTAATGGTATCTATACTTACGTCGGGCACTACGTTGACGGTAGTAGGATTTTTGCTGGGAATTATTTCTACCCA
>JAGAIK010000311.1 GCA_017626625.1 Roseburia sp. | reverse complement strand
CCGCTGGGTACATATGGTGGAGGGCATTGACATTTCCTCCTTTTTAGAGGGAGACGAAATCGCCTTCACCACAGGCATTGCCCTCCCGGACCCCGCCGGGCTCTTAGAACTGGTGAAATACAACTACCGTCAGCAGGCAGCCGGAATGGTCATCAACGTAGGACCCTACATCCGTGAAATTCCCCAGGAAGTCTTAGATTTCGGCAACAAAAACAGTTTCCCGATTTTCTGCGTGCCCTGGCGTGTCCATATGGCAAATATCATGCGGGAGTTTACCACCCAGATACATTTAGACGAGCAGAAGAAAATGGAAGTGGAGGTTGCAGTAAAAAATGCCTTTTACTTCCCGGACAACCAGGACATGTATCTTCCCTCGCTGCTGCGCCACGGTTACAAAAAAGAATGGTCGTACTGCGTGGCGGAAATTGAAATCCTGTCGGAGGACTACCTTCCCATAGGAGAAGAGGAGAAAAAGAAGCTGCTGCGGTTCGCCCAGAATGCCATGCACCGCTGGCAGAAAACAGCGCTGATTATGGAAAATGGCGGAGACATTCAGATACTTTGCACAAACGTTACCGAGCAGCAACTGCGGGACGTATTGGACGCTTTCTGGCAGGAAGTGCAGAAATACCGGATTTGCGAGGGAGTTTTCTTCGGCGGCATCGGAAGCGTGGCGGAACATATGGGCGGTATCGGACAAAGCTTTGCGCAGGCGGAGCAGATTAAGCGGCTGCAAAAGAAACGCCACAGGAAAAACCAGATGATGACCTATGGGGAAATGGGACTCTATAAGCTGCTGTTTTCTTTGGAGGGACAGCCTGTTTTGACGGAATATTACGAGGAAACCATAGGGGCGTTAGAGAAATACGACCACGCCAATGAGACAGATTACGGCTATTTTTTGAAAAAATATTTTGAACTGGGGTGCAGCGTGCAGGATTTGGCAGCGGAGCTTCACATGCACCGCAATTCCGTCACCTATAAGATTCACAAGGTGGAGGAAATCTTAAGAATGTCTTTGAACACCCCTGAGAACAGGACGAAACTCATGATTGCACTTATGATACAGGAAATATGTGGGTAGGAAATGATGATGTGGAACGAGATTTTATTTCAGATTGTACTTTTGATATCAAATACCATACAGACCATCACCGGGTTTGCGGGAACATTGTTGGCAATGCCTTTCTCCATAAAACTGGTGGGGATTGAAGAAGCGAAGGCAGTTTTAAACATTTTTACCATGATGGCGTGCTCCGTCATTGCCATACAAAATTACCGCTATATCAATTACAAAGTGCTGCTTAAGATGGTGGCGGGCATGACCGTGGGAATGGTGTTCGGTATCTGGCTGTTTGAACAGCTTCCTCTGGAAATACTGCTGAATTTCTATGCGGTGCTTGTGATTTTAGTGGCGTTAAAGAAAATGTTTGTAAAAAAAGAACTTACCCTCCCGGCATGGGCAATGCTTTTTGTGCTGTTGGCGGCAGGCATTATCCATGGCATGTTTTTATCCGGCGGGGCGCTGCTGGTGATTTATGCAGTCAGCGTGTTAAAGGATAAAAATGAGTTCCGGGCAACCATGTCCCCGGTGTGGGTGATTTTAAATGGGTTTTTGATTGTCTCCCATTACCGGGCAGGGTATTACACGCCGCAGACTTTGCGGGCGATTGCCATCAGTGTCCTGCCTTTGGCGGTATCCATTCTGCTTGGAAATATTCTTTACCGGAAAATGAACCAGCAGCAGTTTTTGAAGCTGACCTATGTGCTGCTCATCATTGCGGGCGCATCACTTCTTATCTGATGACAGGTTTGTGCACATGCACAAAAAAATTTGGAGCTGCGACCCTTGTAAGAAAAAGCGGGATAGCTTATGATTACCTCAACAAAGAAAAACAGGAAACAGAATAGAAACGACAAAGGCGTCGATTGCTGAAAAATAAGGCAGTCGGCGCTTTTTCTATTCCTGTTCTTGGTAGGAAAAATGGAAAAGTCAGAAAGAGAGGAAATCAATATGAGTTTAACAGGAAAAGAAGTAGCAGAAATGCACAAACAGTATATTATGCAGTCCTGGAGCAAATCCGGCGGCGATGCCATTCCGGTGGAGCGGGCAGAGGGAATTTATTTCTGGGACTATGACGGAAAAAAATATGCGGATATGGCGTCCCTTTTGGTCTGCTCAAATTTAGGTCATGAACTGCCGGAAATCGTGGAGGCAATCAAGGCACAGGCAGATAAAATGTGTTTCATGGCACCGGCATATGCCTCCGAGCCAAAGAGCATGTTAGCCAAAATGCTGGTGGAAGCAGCAGGGGCAGATACCTTTAAGAGGGTATTTTTCACCAACGGTGGTGCAGAGTCCAACGAGAATGCCATTAAGATGGCAAGAATGGTGACGGGAAGAACCAAGATTTTTTCCTGCTACCGCAGCTACCACGGGGCAACCTTAGCAGCCTCCAATGCCTCCGGCGACTGGCGGAGATTTGCAGCGGAAATCGGCGGCGCCAACGGATTTGTAAAATTCATGAATCCCCAGATGTACCGTGACGGTTATACTAAAGGCGTGGATGATGCCGAGGTAACGAAGAAGGCTTTGGCAGATTTAGACTTACAGCTTCGCTATGAGGGACCGGGCAATGTGGCAGCCATTCTGATGGAGTCCATCGTAGGAGCCAACGGCGTTATTCTTCCGCCGGACGGTTACATGGAGGGAGTACGGGCACTCTGTGACAAATACGGTATTCTTTTGATTTGTGACGAAGTCATGGCGGGCTTCTTCCGCACCGGGAAATGGTTTGCATGGCAGAACTTTGATATGAAGCCGGATTTAATCACTTTTGCAAAGGGCGTGACCTGCGGTTATGTACAGTTGGGCGGCGTCATTGTAAATGAGCGGGTGGCGAAATATTTTGAGGAAAATGTGCTGCAGTGCGGACTGACCTATTCCGGTCATACCTTGGCATGTGCCGCAGGCGTGGCAGCCCTGAACTATTATAAAGACCATGAAATCGGAAAACATGTGGCAGAAATGCACGAAATCGTAGTGCCTTTCTTAGATAAGATGGTGGAAAAACACGCCTGCATTGGTGAAGCGAGATGTATCGGGCTTTTCGGGGCATTAGAGGTGGTGAAGAACAAAGAAACCAGAGAGCCTATGCAGGAGTACGGCGTACCGGGACCCTGGATGCCATGGATTTTTGCGGAGTTGAAGAAACGAGGTTTTGCTACCTTCGGCAGAGAAAATTTCATTGAGGTATGCCCGCCCCTTATTATCACAAAAGAAGAGTTAGAAGAGTATCTTCCAATTTTAGATGAAGTACTTACCATGGTGGACGAAAAATTAGCCTCCGGAGAAATCTGCTAAGGCGGATTTCTCAAAAAGTGAGAAAAAACAGACGCTTTACATAAGCTGAAAAATAAAATAGTTTTGGAAATTTATTTAGAAAATTATCAGGAAAGAGGGAATGCTATGAACTGGGAATATTTACAGCCGGTAGTCATTAAATTTGGCTGCGGCATACGCAAAGAAATCAAGGCGGCGGCGGAAGCCTTAGGCTGCGAGAATGGTCTGCTGGTCAGTGATCCGTTTTTTGTCAGCAGCGGGCTGGCGGAACAGTTAGTATCGGAGAGCGACGGCATTTTGACCGGAATTTTCGGAGAGGTGTCTCCCAATCCGGATGTGACGGAGGTGGACGCCTGTGCTAAGGTGATAAAAGAAAAGGGTCACGGATTCGTGGTGGCGCTTGGCGGAGGAAGCGCTTTAGACTGTGCCAAAGCGGCGGCAAGCATTTGTCTTACCGACGACTCTATCCGTAAGTACCACGGCACTGGGGAGGCAATGCCAAAGGAACATCTGCCCCTGATTGCCGTACCCACCACGGCGGGGACGGGAAGCGAAGTGACCTGCGTGTCCGTGTTGACCGACCATGCCAACGGGAAAAAGTCCCCCATTGTCTCCGACGGATTTTATCCGGCAGTGGCGATGATTGACCCGGAGCTGACCTACTCCATGCCGCCGAAGGTAACGGCAAGCACCGGAATTGACGTGCTCTGCCATGCTTTAGAGGGCTTCTGGAGCAAGGGACATCAGCCGGTCTGCGACGCTCTGGCGCTTCATGCCTGCAAATTAGTATTTACCTATCTAAAGCGTGCTTATACAGACGGCAGTGACAAAGAAGCGAGAGAGAAAATGGCGGAGGCCTCGGTGATAGCGGGAATGGCATTTACCCTGCCGAAAACCACAGCGTCCCATGCCTGCTCCTTCCCTCTTACCAATTTACACCACATTCCCCACGGGGAAGCGTGTGGGTTGACCCTGGATTATTTTGCAAGAATCAATGCCGGGGCAGAGAACGGGAGACTGCAAAAATTTGCAGAAGAGCTTGGATTTGAAAGCGTAGAGAAAATGGCAGATGCCATTTATCAGTTGAAAAAAGAGCTGGGACTGCGGACGGATTTAAAGGATTTGTCCCTGACAGAGGATGAGATTGCGGAGCTGGTGCGTATCAGCCGCCATCCCAACCTTTATAATAACCCGGTGGAGATTACAGATGAAATGCTGAGTAAGATGTACCATCAGTTGGCATAAAAGAAAGAGGTGATTGTTATGTACAGTATCGTTATAGCGTTTGGAATAGCCAGCGTCATGTTATGCTTTGGAATGTTTCTGCGGGGAAAATGCAAACCGTTTCAGCGTATGCTGATGCCCGTCAGCGTCATTGGCGGAGTTTTGGGATTGCTGTTTGTGAATTTAATCCTTACAAGAGTGAACATTGGAGGAGTGACGGTAAAGGATTTCAGCAGCATCGTGGACGTATTTTTTACCATGTCCTTTATCTCCATCGGACTTACCGGGGGAAAAAAGAAGAGTAAAAAAGCGCCTAAGGAAGAGAAAAAGAAGGCGGGCGGTTCCGCTTCAGGGGCAATGGGAATGGCTTTAATCTGGTGTATGCTCTATGCCATCACTCCGGTGGCAGGCATTCTGATTGTATCCCTGATTGGCGGAGCGTTTGATATGGAGCCCATGTATGGCATCTTAATTCCTTTTGCCTTCTGTCAGGGACCAGGACAGTCCTCCACCTATGGAAAACTGTTTGAGAACACTTATGGTTTTGAAAATGCGGAAATGGTGGCACTGACCTTTGCGGTGTGCGGTTTCCTTGCAGCGTTCCTTGTGGGAGTGCCCCTTGCGAGATACGGTTTGAAAAAAGGGCTTGCGAGAAATAAGAGTAAAATCAATGAGGCGGTGGAGCGTGGCTATTTTGTACCGGAAGAACAGCGGGAGGCTCTCGGAAAAACCACTTTTCACAGTGCTAACATTGAGACGGTGGCAGCACATTTTG
>JAGAIK010000310.1 GCA_017626625.1 Roseburia sp. | reverse complement strand
TATATAGTATTTTATGTTATTGTATGGTATAATAAGGAAAAGGAGTGACAATATATGAACCTTCATATAACGAAATCTAAAAATGCAGAATCATTTTATATCTGTAAATCTTATGTAAAAGCAAATGGCACCACTACTTCTGCTATCGTCCGCAAGTTAGGGACATTGGAACAGCTTTTGGCGGAGCATGGTCCAACAAGGGATGATGTCATT
The DNA here is from genome assembly GCA_017626625.1 of Roseburia sp. GTDB lineage: Bacteria > Bacillota > Clostridia > Lachnospirales > Lachnospiraceae > Roseburia. Next base: position 10,366 of record JAGAIK010000310.1, on the reverse strand, counting down.
GCGTGGGCAAAAAATGAAGTAAAAATAGAAACCGAAAAATACAAAAAAGAAAAAGAGGCACAAACTGTTTTGATTCCTTTTCACGCAGACAGACCAATGGATTATAACAAGCAGACGTTCTTCCGCGGCGGCTATCTTTTTCTGCAGTCTGTTTATTATCAGCTTCAAATGAATAAAGTCTGCCGGAAATTAAAACAGAAATATAAATTCCAATATGACATCAACGCTATTCTTTCCGACCTAATCTATACAAGAATCCTCGAACCCTGCAGTAAACGCTCTTCCTACAAAGCTGCATCTGAATTTTTGGAAAGACCAACTTATGAACTTCATGATGTATACCGGGCATTGGATGTTCTTGGCGCTGAATGTGACCTTATTCAGGCAAAGGTTTACAAAAACAGCCATTTCCTTGGCAAAAGAAATGATAAGGTTCTTTATTACGACTGCTCTAATTATTATTTCGAAATTGAGCAGGAAGATGGAAGTAAGAAATACGGAAAAAGCAAAGAACACAGACCTAACCCGATTATCCAGATGGGACTGTTCATGGACGGTGATGGTATTCCTCTCGCTTTTTCACTCTTCTCAGGAAATGCAAACGAGCAGACTTCCCTGAAACCATTGGAAAAGAAAGTCCTTGAAGATTTTAACTGTCAGAAATTTATTTATTGCAGTGATGCAGGACTCGCCTCCGAATCCATAAGGGAATATAACCATATGGGAGAACGCTCTTATATCGTGACACAGTCCATCAGAAAACTGAAGAACGAAGAAAAAGAGTGGGCTCTAACCCCCCAGGGCTTTAAAAGGGTATCTGATGACACGCCTGTAGATATCACAAAACTGCCAGAGGATGACAAGGGACTTTATTATAAAGAAGAACCATATACCACAAAGAAGCTGCATCAACGGCTAATCATCACCTATTCCCCTAAGTATGCACTCTATCAGAAAACCATCCGCGATAAACAGGTAGAACGGGCACAAAAAATGCTGGAATCAGGAAATTCCAAAAAGAATCGTAAGAACCCAAATGACCCGGCACGTTTCATCGGAACAATGGCAGTTACGCAAGAAGGGGAAGCTGCCAACATACAGCAGCATTATCTTGATGAAGACAAAATTTCCGAGGAAGCCCGGTATGACGGACTCTATGCAGTATGCACGGACCTTTTGGATGATGAAGTTGATGATATATTAAAAGTAAGTGAAGGCAGATGGCAGATAGAAGAATGTTTCCGGATTATGAAAACAGATTTTTCAGCAAGACCTGTTTACCTCCGGGAGGAAAATCGGATTAAGGCGCATTTCCTGGTTTGTTTTCTGGCACTGATTGTCTACCGCCTTCTCGAAAAAAAACTGAATTCCAAATATACCTGTGAAACTCTGTTAGACACATTAAAAAGCATGAATTTTGCTGAAATACAAGAGCAGGGATTTATCCCTTTATACAAACGGGAAGCTGTCACAGATGACCTTCATGAGGTCTGTGGCTTCCGCACCGATTATCAATTCATAACCAAAAGTAAAATGAGGACAATTCAGAAAAAAAGTAAGGGAAAAGAATAAATTACTATAGTTCGCAACAACGAAAAAAATCGCTACAGCCCAGTAAATACAAGAGATGCAGCGATTTTTTCTTTTACTAACTGTCAAAGACGGGATATTATTGCAACACCTTACAATATGTTCAAATACTATTTTCCCTATCTGACAGCCTTCTCCAAATCCTTTACATACTGCGCCTGCTGCCGTTTCAAATACATTTTCACAAAGGGTTTCATCAATGCTTTTTTCGCCGTAACTTCCTCGGTAAATTCAATAACTGCCTTTCCATTCTCTTCGGAGAAAATCCCAGTCCAGTGTCCACTCATATTGCCATTTTCCATATCAAATTCCCAACGCTCATATGGCGTTGTCCGTGTAATCCTAAAGGTCGTTGCATATCCCTCCTTCGTGTATTCCACAAACTGGTTTTCACCTATCATCTCAATTTTACCAAGGTCGCTTCTCCAGGAATATTCCTCTAAGGATGTCACCACGTCCCAAACCTTCTTTACACTGCATGAAAACTCTGCTCTGATTTTTGCTGCTGCCATGTCTCTTCTCCTTTGTTCTCTTGTATCCTCATTTTCACACTCTCTATCAGCCGTCGAAAACGTACCCGGTTTTCCGCTTTATAAATAAAATCATACGTTACTTCTGCCTGATTTTCAAGCAGCAGAAGCAATCCATCGCCTCCACAAACTGACTTAGTAACCATACAGAATCATCCCCCGTTCTGTTAAATCATTTATCACGCTATTTGTAAAGTCTGAAGTTCTCTCATTGTTTCTTAATAATGTTCCGTCCAAATCAGATACATATAAAGTTTTCATGCTTTCCCCCTGCAATTTCTAAGTTGCTAATTACTACGGTGTATTCCATTGTATCACACAAAGCAACAATTTATCAGGAAATTTTTTCCGCCCGGAACACTTTCTTTGAAACAATGATATAAATTACCAGACCAAGAACCAGCGATACAATATCCGCAGCCGGCTGTGCAAGGGCAAGTCCGTCCGCCCCCATGATTGCCTTAAACAAGAACAGGGCGGGAATGTACACAAGCCCCTGTCTTGACACATTGACAATCAGGGAGGAAACCGCAGCCCCCATCGCCTGCAGGGCGTTAGAAAGCACATAATAGATTCCGAATATCGGACCTGTCATCAAAAGAAGCCTTGCAAATTCCAGTGCATACTCATAGGCACTCTGGTCTGTTAAAAATGCACTCACAATCTGTCCCGTAAACAAATAACAGAATAATGTAAGCACTACCCCCAATGCCGTGGCAAATATCAGGGAAAATTTCATATACTGCTTAAACTTGACAAAATCTTTAGAACCTACACAATAGCCCAGAAGCGGCTGCACACCCTGCCCAATTCCCATGGATACCATTCCTGTAATCATCACAATTTTCATTGCCACACCGATTCCTGCAACCGCCATATCGCCGTATTCCGCCATCAGCGCATTCATAATCACGGAAGCCACGCTCATCAGAATAGAAGCCAGGGCAGCGGGGATTCCGATTGCCAGCACGCCGGAAGCAATTTTATCCTTTGCGGAAAAGTCTTTGATATTTATGGAAAGAGAAGATTTTCCCCGGAGGAAATAAACAATATAATAAATTGCTCCTGCCGTCTCACCAATCAGGGTTGCCAGTGCACAGCCCACAATATCCAGATGAAATACCATAATCAGAACCGCATCCAGAACCATATTTAGCAAATTACCGATAATCTGCCCCGTCATTGCCTTATTTGCCTGTCCTTCCGCCCGCAGTATATTAGAAAAACAACTGGAAATAAGGGCAAAGGGACCGCTGAAGCTGACAATCATCAGGTATGTTCTGGTAAACTCCCAGGTATCGGCGCTGGCTCCGATGAGCTTAAGCAAAGAATCCATGAAAATCAAAATGCAGGCAGAAAGTAAAATTCCCACGAAAACACAGCACCACATACAAAAGGCGCATACCTTTTTTGCATATTCTTTTTTTCCTTCGCCTATTGCTCTTGAAATCACAGAAGTCCCACCGATTCCAAAAATGGACCCCACCGCCATAAAAATCAGAAAGACAGGGGTTGCCAAAGAAACCGCTGCCACCTGGTAAGCATCGTGGGTCTGCCCGATGAAAAAGGTGTCCGCCAGATTATAAATCAGTGTCATTAACATTGCCGCCACTGCGGGAAGCGCGTTTTTTACAACCGCTGTTCCTACCGGCATATCGTTGTATTTTTCTAATGAATTACCCATTTTTCTTCCTCCTTTATAAAACGTTTGCTGTTAATCGTTTGCTATTGATTTGTCGAAAATAATGGGGCTGTCTCACTAAATAATCAGTGCCAGCTCCCTTATCTTCCATCAGTATGGCAACCTGCTGTTGCAATTAAAAGTTCCTTTAGAAACCACTTTATTTGATGGCATGATTTACCTTTTTCAGCAGGCTGATAAAAATTTCCCTTTCCGTCTCCGTCAGACCGGAAAGCAGCCTTTCTTCCGCTTCCTCCATACGTTCCGCTGCCCTCCTGCAGCATTCCATTCCCGCCTCCGTCAAATGCACCCATTTGACACGCTTATCTTCCTTGGAATCACTGTAAAATACCAGCCCCTTCGCCTCCAGTCTTGCCACTGTTCCGGCGATTGTGGACTGGGCAAGCAGCAGCGTTTTTTCCAATTCCTTTAAGGTCATGCAGTGTTCCGTCTGCCCGTCCAACGTCATCATAACAGCCGCCTGCGCCGAAGTCAGGTCATCTGCCCGAAGGGCGTTATTGGCATTTTTCTCTAATGTGGTGTGAATCTGTTTAATTAACAGTCCGCAGGAATCTCTATTTTCCATGAAATCACCTCCCTATTAGAACAATAGCATACGTTCATTCAAAAGTCAATCGCATACGTTCAAAAAAACTTCAATGCAAAATACAAGGCGTCCGGCAGTCAAATAATTCTATTTGCCCCCTAATTCCCATACCTGATTTTCCGATACAGGATTTCCTGTCTTTCTATTATTTTTTATGCTGCTTCCTCTTATCTCGCCAGCTCCCCTATCCATGGAAACCGTTTCCGTACCGCAAAATAGAGCAGCTCCCCCGCACACCCGCCAGCAAAATTTAAAATCAAATCGTCCACATCCACACTCCTGCCGATAAACAACTGGCTCATCTCTATAAAAGCAGTCAACAGAAAAGAAAGCGCAATTCCCCTCCCCGGGGACTGGTTTTTCTTCCAAAGCAACATCACCCCGAACCCCCAGGGCAGAAACATCACAATATTTCCCACAATATTTACCAGAAACGCATCCCACGTAAAATCCACGAAAAAACTCCTGATGGTGTGAAAAGGAAGCAGATTGATATTTTCCCCGGTGGAAATACGCATGACTGCACTTTGCAGCATTTCCTGCGGAGTTCCGTAATTCCCCTCAAACGCCAGAAGCAGCAGCCCCGTCATAAAAAGCCAGAACGCAGCAAGAAACCATTCTCTCTTTTCAAACCGCCTCCAGGGTCTGCGGATAAGAAGATAAACGGGCAGCGCCGTCACAAAAATCACTGTAAATTTTAAAAGATAACAAACCATAGTCTTCACTGTTCTCCTGCATTTTCATTGATTTTCCTGCTTTTCCGGCAAAGGCAGCCGCTACTTTTCTTCCAGACATGGAAAAACAATTTCCACCGTAAAAATACCATCCGTAAGCGCCGCCTGCACCTCCCCCTCCATGCGTGTAACAAACTGCTTTACGATGGCAAGTCCAAGCCCTGTGGTTTTCCGTGTCCTTGATGTATCTGTGGTATAAAACCGCTCGAAAATACGCTCCATATCTTTGGGTTCAATACTATCCGTCCTGTTTGACACCGCTAATCTCACCTTATCCCCCTGTTTTCTCAGGCTGAATTTATAATCCCCCGTTCCGTGAACCAGCGCATTTTTAATCAGATTTTCCATCACCCTCCTAAGCGCCTGCCTGTCTGCCTTGACATAACAAGGCGTCTCTGAAAACTCAATTTCCGGTTCGCAGTCTTTTTTCAGAAAATCCTCATAAAACATGGAAATCGTGTCCGCAAACAGATTGGTCATGTTAATGCGCTCCAACATAAATTCCAGTTCTCCCGCCTCCACTCTGGCATATTCAAAGAGTTGGTTTAACATGCCCGTCACATCATCCACCCGGTGTTCCACCGTCTTTCGATATTCTTGCTGTTTTTCCCTGGGAACATCCTCCCCCGATAACATCTGTAAATACCCTTTGGCACTGGTGAGCGGCGTGCGGATATCATGGGAAATGCTTGTAATGCTCTCCCGGTAAGTACGGTTTTCCCTTTTCAGTTCCGCCGTTTCCCTGCGGTATTTCTCTAAAATTTCATTAAAAAGCCGGATAACCTCCTCCGTTTCCCCGATACGGCAATAGGAGGATAACCGATAATTGGTATCCTCCTGCCGCAGCATGGAAAGCTCTTCCTTCATATGTTTTATCTGACTTCGATACCGGATGAGACGTCCTGCCAAAATCATCAGCGCCACCGCCGTCAAAATAACTATGCTAAAAAGTACTCCCTCCATTCCGTCCCTCCGATTTCCTTAAACTGAAGTTCACGCTTTAAGCAATATCTGTCTGCTGAATATGTATCATACCAGCCAGCAGGGACAGTACCGTCCACATAACTGCCACCGAAACAGCCCTTCCCATAAAATCCAGGTCAATGGCTCCCATAGGACAGTCCGACATCACATTCATAATCCAGTAGGTGCTGGCTTTCACATCCAGATGCAATGCCTGAAACAGCAAATCCACTCCGCTTAAAATCAGGGTTGAAAAAATAACCAGAACCATACTTATGGTGATTCCCACCGCAATATTTCTGGCAAATTCACAGACAGCAACCAGAACGCCGCAAAATGCCACGCTTAAGAGCAACTGCACCCCGACATAGGAAAAGAAAGCCCTAAAAAATCCGCCGTTCACTTCCCCGGTTCCCATGACAGCAACCCCCAACAGCAGCATGGTCAGGAATAAAATCAGATTCATAACGATAACGCTGACTGCCGTTGTTATGTATTTTGACAAAAATACTTTTCCTCTGGAATATCCTTTCCCCACCATATTTTTTATGGCTCCGTTGCTATATTCCCCCACCACCCAGATACAGGTAAACACTGCTATAAATATGAGTTCAAAACCGCCTCCCGTAATCTCGCTCACGATTCCTAATATACCGTATTGGGCAAAAACATCCTCCTCTTCCTCCATATTACTCTCTGTGACAACCACGCCGCCTGTTCCGTTCTCCATCTCTCCGTTTTGAATTTTTGCCACAAGCATAAGCATCAGATAGATGAATAATATCATCCCTATGGCAGCCGCTAAACATACTTTAAAGACTTTACTTTTTTTCCATTTATAAAATTCTCCGCTGAATAAATTAAACATTCTTAAACCTCCATTTTATCTTCATTCCATCCTTTACCGGACTTTTGTGTCATCACCGAGCAAATCTATAAAATAGCCTTCTAAATCCTGTCCCGCAAGGTAGCTCTCCTTCAATGCAACACCACCCAGAATCATGGCACGGTTGATTTCCGCCGCATCCTCTATTCTCTCAAAAATACGAATGACATTCTCCCCCGGTACATCATAATTTTTTATGGAGAGGGTCTCTTCTAAAATCTGAGCAGCCGTTGCCGTATTGTCCACCACGATTTTCTGGCATCTTTTACATTTTTCCTCTAACGCCTCTGCGTCAAATTCTTCCATCAGCACACCGTCTCTGATAATCCCGTACCTGGTGGCTACTTTGGACAATTCTCCTAAAATATGACTGGAAATTAAAATGGTAATTTGTTTTTCTCTATTCAGTTTTAGTAATAAATCGCGGACTTCCTTGATACCCGCCGGGTCAAGTCCGTTAATGGGCTCATCTAAAATTAGAAAATCCGGGTTTCTCATAAGGGAAATGGCAATTCCAAGCCGCTGTTTCATACCCATGGAAAAGTTTTTCACTTTTTTCTTTCCTGCCTCGGAAAGTCCAACGAACTCCAATATTTCTGCCACAACGTTTTTTTCTGCAATTCCTAAATTTCTCCGGACTATCTCTAAATTTTCCGTGGCTGTCATGTTGGGGTAAGTACCGGGCTGTTCAATCAGACAGCCGATACGCTTTCTCTGCAAATCCGCCTCGGAGTTTCCAAACAATTCGATATTTTTCCCAAGCTGCTTCTTCTCCTCCCTTTTTCCAAATAACTCTATACTGCCTTCCGTAGGTGCTGCAAGCCCCGCCACCATCTTCATAAAAGTGGTTTTTCCGGCGCCGTTTTTTCCGATGAAGCCGTAAATATCCCCTTTTCTGACATTCATACTGACCGCATTTACCGCTTTATGATTTCCGTAAATCTTTGTCAGCTTTTCCGTCCTAAGTACAAGTTCGGTATTCATTTCTTTCTCCATTCCTTTCTCTCCTGCTTTGATAGTTCCAGTTTACCAAGGCTTTTTTTAGAAACTTTAGGGAAAGTATAAAGAAATCTTAAAGTTTTTACTTCATCTTAAAACCGATGCCCCACACCGTCTGTATATAGGTTTCCCCGCTATTTACCTTTGCAAGCTTCTGGCGAATGTTGCTGATATGCACATTCACCGCATTGTCCTCTCCGAGATATTCCTCATTCCAGACGGATTCATAGATGTTATTTTTGGTGAATACCTTACCCGGATTCCGAATCAGCAGTTCTAAAATCAAATACTCCCGTCTTGTCAGTGTAACCTCCTCTCCCGATACGGTAATCCGAAAATCTTCCGGCTCCATGACGATATCTTTATAGGTAAGGCTTTCCGCATTTTCCCCGCTGCTCCCCCGTCCGTTCCGCCTGAGCACCGCCTCTAATCTGGCGAGAAGTTCTTCCGTATCAAAGGGCTTGACCACATAATCATCCGCTCCGGCGCGCAGCAATTCCACTCTGGTATGCACATCATCCTTTGCGGACGAAATAATGACAGAAATTCCCTCGTCTATTTCTTTGATTCGTGCCAAAAGTTCCTCCCCTGTCATGCCCGGCAGCATCAAATCTAAAATCACCGCCGCAGGTGTTTCTCTTTCTATATATAACAACGCCTCTGTCCCCGAAAAAGCAGATGACGTCTCATAGCCCTGATTGTGCAGAAGCTCACAGAGCATATGATTGATGTCATTATCGTCCTCTACGATTAATATGTAATTTCCCATAAAGTTCCTCTCCTTTTTCCGGGAATCCGCCTCTCTTTATACAGCCGTCTATTTTGTCCCGTTTAACGTCTTGCTTTTATGAATCGCATAAAGGGGAAGCGCAAGAAACACCATGCCCCCAAGGATATTTCCTATGGTAACAGGAATGATATTTGACACAAATCCGCCGATATTTAAGTTTGCTGCAAGCTGCTCTGCCGTGATGCCGTAAAGTTCCTCTGCCTTTGCCGCATAGGTCTCATTTGTGGCGGCTATCATGCCTGCGGGAATATAAAACATATTCGCTACACAGTGCTCGAAGCCTCCGATGACAAAGGCGCAGATTGGGAAAAAGATAGCAAGCACCTTCCCCGCAACCTCCTTTGCAGCAGACGCCATAAGCACCGCCATACACACCAGAATGTTACACAAAATACCAGAACAAACCGCCCGCATTGGAGTGAGATTCACCTTTGCATAAGCTCCTTTTATCAAAAACGCCCCCAGCATACCGTCGGTGTAATCAAGCAGTCCGCTAAAATACACCAGCACAGCGATAAGCACTGCCCCCGCCAGGTTGCTGAAATACACAGTAACAAGCGTCCTTATCATGGAACGGGCAGAAATTTTCTTATCCGCCACCCCCAGCAGCATCATGCAGTCTCCGGTAAACAATTCACCGCCCACAAGGACAATCATCATAAGTCCCACCGGAAAAATACAGCCCGCAAGGGTTTTCGCAAGCCCCTGGTCAGACAGGTTATGTATCGCCGCACTGCTTGACGCCGCCCCGAAAGCGATACATGCCCCCGCTATCATGCCGAGCAGTATACACTTTAAGATAGAAAGCCTCGCTTTCCCCTCTGCCGCTTTTATGGTGTTCTCAACAATCTGTGCCGGTGTATGATATATATTATCCATTCTGATGTACTCCTCCTCGTCTGTATTGATTTTCCGTTTTACCTTATAATTGCAGGATAAGTTTCACGATTTCATTTAATGCCGCCTCTGTCTGGGGCAGAATGCCCAACTGGTCAAAAAACGCATGACAGACTCCACGGTAGCGAAGCACCCGCACAGGAACTCCCGCTTCCTTCAGCTGCTTTGCATAAAATTCACCCTCCAGACGAAGACCGTCATACTCTGCTAAAAGCAGCAGCGTTCTGGGCAATCCTTCTTTTTTTCCAAAGGCAGGACTGATGTAAGGAATTGTGATATCATAATTCCCCTGCGCATAGACCGCTTCATCCGCTGCATTCGACTCGTCGGAGCCAAGACCAATCATTCCAGGAAGCAGTTCTTTCTGTTCTTCCGCAATGACATATGCGCTCTCATCCCGTTGATACCCTTCTAACAGATAATTTGAAAAGATGAGCTTCGGATATATCAGAGTTTCCGCTTTCAAATAACAGGTTCCCTTATCCCGATCCATCTGTGCACAGACTGCCGTAAGATTTCCTCCGGCGCTGTCTCCCGCCATCATGATTTTTTCCGCATCTACGGAAAATTCCTCCGCATGATCATGAACATAACACAGCACCTCATATATCTGCGTACTCGGAATCGGATACGGATAATCCGGTGCAAGGCTGTACGCAATGTTAAAGGTTACGCAATCTGCACGCTCC
>JAGAIK010000309.1 GCA_017626625.1 Roseburia sp. | reverse complement strand
CCCCGGGGTATCTTGTGGCTATGGATTTAAACGGATTTAAGATTATCAACAACACCTGCGGTGTGGAGATGGGTGACGAGACTCTGCGCCGGATGTGGGAAATTTTTGAGCAGTGCCTCCATAAGGAAGACCTTGCCGCCCGTGTCAATGCGGACCGTTTCATTCTGTTTCTCGACGAGACAGACCAGACAGCCGTGGAAAAACGGATTTTACAGCTCGCAGTACGGATTTGTGCCCTGCCGGAACTGTTAAACGTTCCCCGCATTCACCCTTCCTTCGGCATTTACTATTTTAACGGCACGTAAACCATAGAAAACGCCTACAGCCATGCCATTCAGGCGAAGCACCTGATTAAGGGTCATATGGACCGTATCCTCGCCTTCTACGATGAAGTAGATGCGGAACAGGTAATATTAAACCGCCGGATGGAGGATGCCTTTGATGAAGCGTTAAGAAGCCGCCAGTTTGAAGTCTGGTATCAGCCGAAATACAGTGTGGACGGTTTTTCCCTGGTAGGCGCGGAAGCTTTAATCCGCTGGCGCACACCGGAGGGCTATTTATCTCCGGGCAAATTTATCCCTCTCTTTGAGAAAAACGGCATGATTTCCAAATTAGACGAATACGTCTTTGCAGAAGTCTGCCGCCAGCAGAAGCAGTGGGAAGCAGAGGGCAGAAAACTGGTACCCGTCTCCGTCAATATTTCCCGCGCCAGCCTTTACTATGAAAACATCGTTGAAAAATACCAGAACATCTTAAAAGAATACCAGCTCAACCCGGAATATATCCAGTTAGAGATTACAGAGAGCGCCACCATAGATAACTCCAATATCTCCCACCTGAGTTCCGATTTCCACGATGCCGGCTTCTGGCTGCTGTTAGACGACTTCGGAAACGGCTACTCCTCCCTCGCCGCTTTAAACGTCATGCACTTCGACACCTTAAAGCTGGATAAGAGCCTCATCGACTACATCGGAGACAAAAACGGCGAAACCCTCCTCTACCACGTAACCAAGCTCGCCCAAAACCTCGGACTTCTGGTTACCGCCGAAGGCGTGGAAACAAAAGAGCAGGTAACATTTTTACAGGAAGTTGAATGCAACGACATCCAAGGCTATTATTTCTCGAAGCCACTGCCATTGCGTGATTATGAGAAATTGCTGTCAGCCTAGCAATCATAACAAATCAATCACTTCGCCAGCGAACATAACCTGCAACATCGAGTAAAAGGCTAACCATTAATTGATTAGCCGACCTCTCACACCACCTAGCATACCGTTCGATACTAGGCAGTCCCTTAGTTTTCACAAACTACCAGATAATAGTCAAGCATGGATATATATCCAAGTTTGGCTATTATTTTGTTTGTCAGCACTGTGCTCAGTACTTTTCATTCGTTGTTACTACAAGTTTCATGCCCTGTTTTCACTTGCTGACGAGACCTCCCCATGTACTCGCACGCTCTTTCTCTCCATATATCTGCCACATCTACTACCGCTAATTTCGAGTAGTTATTGGACTTCGACTTGTTTGGCAGCCTTATCCTTGACTATATCCTCATGTGATTTCTGTTCGTCAGACCAGAGATTTGCCTCCACCTTCCTTCAGGTTCCACCTCACGATGGACACCCTTGGTCTTGGCTATTTCCTTCCCACTACTAGGGTGGATTGGGTTAGGGTCAAGCAATGGCGCGTTTTTTTCCGTCTCCATCGCCTGCCGCCTCAAACCGTGAATGAGTTCATTTACCCAGTTGTAAAAGGTTCCGGGATTGATGCCTTGTTTCTGACACCACTGATAATCAGAAAGCCCGCTCCGCTCGCGTTTTCTAGCAATCATTATATATGTTTATGAAGGCAGGAAAAATCCACCCTAATATTCAGCGCTTACCT
>JAGAIK010000308.1 GCA_017626625.1 Roseburia sp. | reverse complement strand
GCTTAAGGAAATCTCTTCATATCCGGTGGACTTTAACATTTTGTAGGCGAAATCCTTTAAACGCTCCACATCTTTTTCCCTGGTGGGACGGTACACCATGCCCGCCTGGCAAAAGCGGCAGCCGCGGATACAGCCGCGCTGGATTTCTAACACCACTCTGTCCTGGGTTGCCTTAATAAAGGGAACCACCGGTTTTTCCGGGTAAACCGCCTCCGCCATATCGGTGACAATCTGCTTGGTAACGGTGGCAGGAACATCTTCATACAACGGAGAAAAGCTTTCGATGGTTCCATCCTCCTTGTAGGTCACTTCATAGAGGGAGGGCACATAAATGCCCGGTATTTTGGCTGCCTCCCGCAAAAAGGCTTCCCTGGATGCCCCCTCTCCCCGCATGGTTTTATATAAATCCAGCAGGGCATCGTACTGCACTTCTCCCTCTCCCATGTAGAACAAATCAAAAAAATCTGCAATGGGCTCCGGGTTGTAAGTACAGGGACCTCCGCCGATGACTAACGGATATTCCCAGGTACGGTCCTTCGAAAGCAGCGGTATCTGGCTTAAATCCAAAATCTGTAAAATATTGGTGTAACACATTTCATACTGTATGGTGATACCGAGAAAATCCGCATTTTTTACCGGCTCCTGGGATTCCAGAGAAAACAAAGGAATCTGCTGCTCCTTTAACACTGCATGTAAATCCGGCCAGGGGGAATACACCCTCTCACACCACACGTCCTCCCTGCGGTTGAACATATCATATAAAATCTGGATTCCCAGATGGGACATTCCAATCTCATAGACATCGGGGAAGCACATCACAAACCGGATGTCCACCTGTTCTTTGTCTTTTTTTACGCTGTTTAACTCGTTTCCGATATAACGCACCGGCTTATCAATTTTCATAAGTATTTCATCTGATAAAGCTAATTTCGTCATTCAAAAATATCCTCTCTTTTTTCGCTGTCTGAGACTCCCGCCCCAGAACCTTCCTGTATCATAACATAATTTTTTAATTTTGTATAATAATGATTGTCAGAAACCAGTTCCACAATCTGTTCTGCTGAATAGTGAAAAATTTTCGTATCGGTATAATGGCAGTAAAGAAATGCCCCAAACAGGCAGACCGCAAGAAACAGCCTGATTTTAAAAAAAGAGAAAAACTCCCCCGTCTGTCCCTCTTCCTCCTGTCTTCCCCCTGCATACTGCGGCTCTTCCTCAAAGGATTTCCGCACATTTGCCACATATTCCCTGCGCCGTTCGGCATAACCGTCTGTCATAAAATTTCCTTTCCACATCCTGTCCGACGCAGAGACGCATTTTGCTGAACGTAATGTGTCACTGCACCAGATATGTTTGTATTATTTTATGATAGAAGTCAGATAAAATATGTTTCTAATGGAAAAATGGCTATGCGCTTTCACATAGCCATTTTTTTACAGAAAGGCAGCTCTAACCACTGCAGCAAAACCTTATCCACGAGAAACGCCCCCGCTGCGGAAATCACCAGTGTCAAAGCCATCATAAGCAGGCAGCCGCCCCAGATGCCGCCGCTTAACACGTCCACATGAAGCAACTGTTTTACCACAAAATGCAGCACACCCCAGTGTATCAGCAAAATGGAATAACTGTATTTTCCCAGAAAAGCCACCACGGCAGAAGGGTTCCACTCCTTTGTCAGACGCTTCACCAAAAGAAAAATTGCGGCGGAAAGCAGCAGCATAGAAGGCGAATTATTATAAAGATAATCTTCATAATTTTCCCCAATCCCCGCAATCCAGTAACAGGACAAAAGGAAAGAAACCGCCCCGCCCGCCAGAAACAGATTTTCCGCTTTCCGGCTGCATTTTCCATCCAGAAGATAGCCCAGCAGAAAGGCACCCACAAAGCTGTCCACAAACCAGCCAAAGGGCGACTCAATCCCTGCCAGAGGCAGATAGGTGTCGAGGGCGCATACGACAAAAATAACCGCCATCATACCGTAGAACACGGTATCCGGGATATTAGAAAGCAGCCACCGCAGAAACGGCGTCAGCACATAAAGCCACAGTATCACATACACCAGCCAGAAATGCGGCGCTTCCTCCGGCGCCCCGGTCAGTATTCTTTTTAGCATGGCAAACCAGTGATTGGGAAAAATCCACTGGATTCCCTCTTTGGCACAGATATAAAAAATATAGTAAACCACCAGGGGAATCGCCACCTTTGAAAAACGTTTCCCAAAAAATGTGCCGACGCCCTCTCCCCGCACCGGAAGAAGCAGTGCACCGCTTATCATGAGAAACAAAAGGTTGCAGGAGAGAAACAGAAAATCAAAAATTTCCAGTACTTTAAAGGAAACCGTGCCCCTCTCCAACATGGATGAAGCTAAGGACACCGTATGCACTCCAATGACAAAAACGGTGGCAGTCACCCGAAGATAATCTATATAAGTTTTTCGATTTTTTGGTATATTGCCGTTGGAATGATTGTTCATGTAAACCTTCAATTTTACCTCTGTGATAATTCCTGTGTAATCTCCTCCCAGGTCACACCTTTTTCTGCCATGAGCACCATCATATGATACAGGAAATCGGAAATCTCGTATTTAATTGCCTCCGGCTCCGGATTTTTTGCCGCGATGATAATCTCCGTAGCCTCTTCCCCGATTTTCTTTAAAATCTTGTCAATTCCCTTATCAAACAGATAGTTGGTATAGGAGTCCTCCTTGGGGTTTTCTCTGCGGTCGAGGATAATGTTATACACATCTTCTAACACCTTCAGGGGATTTTTCTCCATATATTCCTTCTTTACAATCTCATTAAAAAAGCAGGTACGGTTCCCGGTATGACAGGCAGCGCCCACCTGGGAAACCTTGGATAAGATGGTATCATAATCGCAGTCGGCGGTCAGAGACTTCACGTACTGGATATGACCGGAGGTTAAGCCCTTGGTCCAAAGCTCCTGGCGGCTTCTGCTGTAGTAAGT
>JAGAIK010000307.1 GCA_017626625.1 Roseburia sp. | reverse complement strand
ATGTGGATAACTTTTTAAATTTCATGAAAAAATCTGAATAAGTAAATTTAGAGGAACAGGGCAGGCTATGAAGAAATTTACCTTTCAAAACTGATTTTTATATCTCTTCATTGACAAAAGTTATCATATATGATAACTTTTAAGCAGACTGATTTCATATATCAGGGCTTTGAATGCGCTCTCCAGTTTCAAAGCCAAAAATAAAAACCGCCTTCCCGGCGTAAGGTTAAGGAAACCCATGAAAAATAATGACAAACAGCTCGCCCCACGTTATGAGGTGGTGCAGCAGCTCAAAGAAGTCCGCAAAGCCCAGCACGTGACCCAGGAAGTTCTTGCCGAGCGGGTAGGAACAAAGAAATCCAACATTTCCCGTCTGGAAAGCGGCAACTACAATCCCAGTCTGGATTTTCTGATAAAAGTGGCAGGAAGCCTCGGCAAACAACTGCATATCAAAATCCAATAGCAGGCTGTCATTAAGCGCAGCTTAACATCGGCTGCAACGTAAATCATCTAATAATAACTTATCATATATTTAGGAGGAATAATTGTGGGACACGGATTATTGCTAGGAAAACATCCTCTCCGCATTGACAAAGACGTGGAACTCTGCCGCACCACCAATGAAACCATCAGCAATCAGGCGGCAAATTTGTTAATTGAAAATCAAATTCCCTTTACACGGAACTGGATAAAAATCCCGTTTTTCCAACGGGTGAAGTACGCAGGGGCGGAGCAGTTTTATGTTATCTGCACCAACCGCAACCGCTACGGACAGGCAAGGAGAACTTTAGACCAAATGGATTCCGGCTTGCGCCGGAGGCTGATTGTCAGCAACTACTAAACAAAATAGAAAGGCAGCTCCTTTCCGTGGACACCATCTCCGGTGCCGCCAATTCCAGTCCGGTAATCAAAGCCGCCATACCGGAAACTCTTCACACCTCGCAGACCCGGTAAAGATAGCTGTTTCCCTGCTTTCCAACCCGCTCTACGATAGTTAAGTCATTCATAATCAAAAGCACGGTTCCCGCTAATCTTGCGGGAATTTTTGCGCTTTTGGCAAAATCCTTTGTGGTAAAAGGCTCCGGTAAATCAAAGGGAATCAACTGCATGTAGTCTTCCCGGCGCTCAATACAGACTTCCTGGACAAACCGGGTGGGGATTCTGTCATAGCGTTCACTGCCTTTTTTCTTATCCCTGCTCCAACCGTTTAGCAGGCGGTATTCCTCCATATCAATCAGGGCAAACCGGAATTTCAGATTTTCATTTTTTAAAAAGGGGCGGATTTTGTATAGCTCAATAAAAGCCTGGTAGGGATTTCCATGCTTCGGAGATTTCCGCTTCGGAGAAGCCTCGCCGCTTTCCTCGTCAATCCAGCTTAACCATTTTTCATGGGGAATGGGATAAACAATGGTCACCGGGTAATACTGCAAAAAAGTCTCTAACTTTCTTCGCATCACATTAAAAGAGCGGGTCTGGATTTCGATAATCTCCGTTCCGGTGAAGATATCCGCCACAAAATTTTCAATGGGAATCTCGTGCATATCCGTATCCGGGGCATAATAATTTTTCAAAACGGCATGAACTGTTTTTTCTGACAACGTGCCTATTCCCTGCCGCTCCCTGTCCCTGCCTATGATTTTTTCCCTTGCCGCTTCAAATCTTCTCTCATCGATACCCATAAACCGCTCCTGTATTTCTGTTATTTCTCCGGATGTTTCATATTCTTTAAGATATCAAAACAGTCAAAGGTTCTGAAATAGTCATCCGGTGTCTCAGCACGGCGGATTAACTGAGTGGAGCCATCCTCTTTTAACAGCACCTCTGCGGAACGGAGTTTTCCGTTATAGTTATATCCCATGGAAAATCCGTGAGCTCCGGTGTCATGAATGACCAATAAATCTCCCATCTCGATTTCCGGCAGCATACGATCTACCGCAAATTTATCGCAGTTTTCACAGAGGGAGCCTGTCACGTCATACTTGTGGTCACAGGGCGCATCCTCTTTTCCCATCACTGTAATGTGGTGATATGCCCCGTAAATTGCAGGACGCATTAAGTTTACAGCACAGGCATCCACACCGATATACTCTTTGTGGGTATGTTTCTCATGAATGGCTCTGGTGACTAAGCAGCCGTAAGGCGCTAACATGAAACGTCCCATCTCTGTATAGATAGAGATATGTCCTAATCCTGCAGGAACTAACACCTCCTCAAAGGCTTCTTTGACTCCTGCGCCAATGACACGGATATCGTTTGGAGTCTGGTCCGGGCTGTAAGGAACACCTACACCGCCGGAAAGGTTGACAAACTGAATATCACATCCGGTTTTCTCCTTTAATTCCACCACCAATTCAAAGAGCTGTCTTGCCAGCTTCGGATAATACTCGTTGGTAACCGTGTTGCTTGCCAGGAAAGCATGAATGCCGAAATGCTTT
>JAGAIK010000306.1 GCA_017626625.1 Roseburia sp. | reverse complement strand
TGAATGTCCGCTGAAAATGCGTGCAAACTGTAAATTAGAATTATCATAGTTACTGTTCACGCAGCACCATGCAGTAACTTATCGTAAAACCAGAGGGATGCGAGAGAGCATCCCTTTTGACATGATAGGAGAGGGCAGAGACAGACGCACCGGGAGGAAATAAGATGGAAAAAATACAATACCTTTGCATGGGGGCAGGCTTTGTGCTGCTGGCGTTGTTCGCAGCGCCGCTTCTGACAAAGGGGATTCTCAATATCGGGACAGTGACAGGAATTTTGCTTTCCGGGTTGCTCATTTTTTACGGATGTTTTATGGGAAGCATTCATGAAAAAATAAGAGCCGCAGCGGGGACAACTGTGGGGAAAATAGTGCTTGCAGCGGTGATTTTGCTTGCGGCAGCCATTTTGGTGACGGCAGTGGCAGAGACGGTTCTGATGGTAAAGGCAGCGTCAAATCATCCGCCGAAAAACACCACGGCGGTGGTGTTAGGCTGCAAGGTCAAGGGCACGAAGCCCAGCCGGATTTTGCAGGAGAGGTTAGACGCCGCCTATGAGTATCTTGTGGAAAATGAAGAGGCAGTGGCGGTTTTGTCCGGCGGACAGGGACCGGATGAGGAAATTTCCGAGGCACAGTGCATGTTTGAATATCTGACGACAAAGGGAATTGAGGAAAACAGGCTGTTGCTAGAGGACGTTTCCACCACCACAAGGGAAAATCTTATTTTTTCCAAGGAGATTTTAAAGGAGCAGGGGCTTGGGGAGAAAATTACCATCATCACCAGCGATTTTCATGCGTACCGCGCCTGTGACATGGCGGAAAAATTAGGGTTGGAGAGCTACAGCACACCGGCGCATACCTTTTTTGTATATCTGCCCACTTACTATGTGCGGGAATTATACGGAATTTTATATTATAAGATAGCGCATTCCTAATTAGCCAAACGGTCAGTGTAATGAGAAATCGGAATGCAAAAGCAGCAGAATGAGAGGAACATATGGCAGGAAAATATTACGCAGTGCGGGTGGGAAGAACACCGGGAATTTACTATAACTGGAATGACTGCAAAGCAATGGTAGACGGTTTTCAGGGAGCTGTCTATAAGAGCTTTAAAACCATAGCGGAGGCGGACGCATTTATGCAGGGTGCAGCCGCAGCGCCAGGAAACGTGAAAGCAGGGCAAAGCAAAGCAGGCGAAAATAAAAATGCGGACGGAGACATGCGGGAAAAGGCACTGCCGGAGGTTTATGCTTTTGTGGACGGTTCTTTTCATGCGGGAAAAAAAGTATACGGTTACGGCGGCTATCTGGTACATCACGGGGAGAAAGAAGTGCTGAAGGGCTCCGGGAATGAGCCGGAGATGGCTTCTATGCGAAATGTGGCAGGAGAGGTCTTAGGCAGTATGTCGGCAATACAAAAGGCGTTGGAGCTGGGGTTGAAGGAACTGACGATTTACTATGATTACATGGGGATTGAGATGTGGGCGACGGGGGCATGGAAACGTAATAAGGCAGGGACCATCGCCTATTATGACTATGTGCAGTCCATCAAAGATAAATTAAAAATCACATTTGTAAAAGTAAAGGGGCACTCCGGTGTGGAGGGCAATGAGGAGGCGGACAGACTGGCAAAGGAAGCGGTTGGGATTTTGCCGGAATAAAAAAATCGGCTGTCCTCATATTAGAACAAAGAAAAAGAGAAATCAGAGCCGCAGCCATATGCTGTCGTCTAAGATTCCTCTTTTTTCTTTTGTCTGTTTGATTTCATATGCTCTCTTTCCATAAAACTAAGCAATGGCATCAAATCCGTTTGATGCGTCCTCCGGTTCCACCTTTGACATCGCCTCTAACATTGCTGCAAAGGAGCAGGCGTCCTGTCTTGAGCGGCTGTGGGAGTCTCGCTTCTGAGGTGTAATCCGCTTGGTGCGGGTTACGGGGGTTACAGGCTGCAATAATGTGATAGCTTCTACGTAGATTGCGACAATCATCCTCCTTGACAAAAATGTCGGTTACATAGTTCTTTGCTCCTTTGTATTATATATCGGACAAAAAAATGGAAAATTAACCAGCTTTATCAAAGAGAAAAGCAGTTCGTTTTTGGATTCAGGGTGCGGATTCCCCGGTGACTGTCTCTGTCCTGTGGGCGTCCCGGTATTCTTTGGGCGTCATGCCGTATTTGTTTTTAAACACCTGATAGAAATAGGTCCGGTTGCTGAACTGTAAGCGGGAGCCTATTTCTGCCACGGAGGCGTCGGTGGAAAGAAGCTCATCTGCCGCCTTACGGATTGCGAAATCCATGCTGTAATCGTGCAGGCACATGCCGGTATATTTGTGGACAATCCGGTTAATGTAATCGCCGCTGTAATTCAGCCGCTTGCTTAACTCCTGGCGGGACAGCCGCCCGTTCTCGTCCTCTAACAGGTGGCTGATGCGCTGGAACAACAGATGGTCACTGTCGTTGCTTACCTCCACTGTGGTACAATGGAAATTCTTCTTATCCGCAAGGAAGGAGAGAATATTGCACAGCGCTCCGTTAATCTGGTGGGTTGCCCCAAATTTGGGAAAAAGCATGGCGTCTGTCAGGAGCCGGATGTTCGGACATTTCTGTAAGGTCTTAATCACATTGTCATTGGCGGGAAGAAAGTCCAGATAAACTTTCTTGCCCGGATTTTTCATGTCGTCGATAATAAATTTATAAAGTTCGCTGTTCTTAATCGCCCGCTCTTCCGGGAAATAGGCGTCGTCCGCCGAGTGAAGAAGCCCTGCGATAAACCGGGAGGAGAACCCCAAAAAGCATATTTTGCTTTCTTTTTTGAAAGTTTCCTTGTGCAGGATATTTCTGTTTATCAGGCAGCAGGAGCCGGCGGGATACAGATAATTCTTTCCCTCAATCTGATGGATAAGCATACCCTCTAACACCAGTAAAAATTCATAATGGTCATGAAAATGCGCTGTTCTCCCGTTAAACAGGCTGTTGTGCGTTTTCATGGATTCCTGCATATAGAAAGGTTCATTCTCTGAAAGAGTTACAATATTCAGATAGTCATCATCTAAAATCCCGCTGCAATATTCATAGGTCATCTGAAACGGAGCCGTCAGCCGGAAAAACAGGCTGACCTTACTGTCCACGTTGCAGATATCAATGGAATTATTGTCGTAAGCGTTTTTGTCCTGTGGCATGGTATTCTCCTTATCAATCCCATATTTGATACAAATCAAAAGAAACGTTGCTGTATATGACATTGTCACTTTCTTTTAAAATAACTAAAATTTAATTATAAATCAATAGGGATTTGTGAATTTTCAATAAATAATTAAATGGAGAAGTAAAAATGATACAAAAAATGGCTTTCGGAGTAGATTTGGGATGGATGA
>JAGAIK010000305.1 GCA_017626625.1 Roseburia sp. | reverse complement strand
TTTCATTTATCAGGGCGTCTAACACCATCTGGATTGCCTGTTTATGGGTAGGCATATCTGCCTCGGTAATCTCTTTGTCAAGTCCGGCTTTCTGATATACAAGCCTTCCGTCAATCCCAATTCTCTCACAAAGTCCCTTTGCCAGTACTGCCTCACTCTCAGAATCAATTAACTGATATTTCAGAGATGAGCTTCCGCAGTTAATAACTAATACGTTCATATTTTCCTCCATTCTTCCGCCTGCTTTTTACATGCAGGCTGCTTTTTGTATCTTTTGTCCGGTCACATCAACCTTACCGGAAAACGGTCTTTTAAACGGACCACATATAGTTTTAGTATACGCCAGTCATCTCCCGGAAACAAGGTACTTTTTGGCAATTCCTTTGTACAAAATCAGAAACAGCCTGACAGAATTTTAACGTTATTTTTTTAACAAATCAGAAACATTTGCCATCCCACAAACCACTGTGTTATGATGTCCACGAAAGCAATGAGCAGTGCCAGGGCGTAGAGAGACAAATCGACAGTTTACTGGCGCATTTGTCTCTGTATGCCCTGATAGGGCGAACGCCCGTGAATGAGAGAGCCAAAGGCTCTCGAATGCGCACTGCGGCGTACATGCTGCCAATCACCCCAGCTGCCATGGAGGAACTATGAAAATCATCGGAATTATTGCAGAATACAACCCTTTTCACAACGGACATGCTTACCAACTGTCAAAAATACGGGAAGAGACAGGCGCCGACTATATTGCAGTGGCAATGAGCGGTGATTTCGTACAACGGGGGGAACCTGCCATTATAGATAAATATGCCAGAACCGAAATGGCGCTGCAAAGCGGCGCAGACCTTGCGCTGGAGCTTCCGGTACTCTGGTCAACCGCATCCGCAGAAGCCTTTGCCATGGCGAGCGTGACCCTTTTTGAAAAAATGGGCTGCGTAGATGGCATCTGTTTCGGTGCAGAAACCGACAATCTGCCTCTGCTTACAACAATCGCTGATATTCTCACTGATGAACCTGAGGATTACCGCAGACTTCTCTCTTCTTTTTTAAAGAAAGGCATGAGTTTTCCCTCCGCCCGGGCGCAGGCGCTTTGTGAAATTAACACGGAAAACAGCAGTTTCAAAACTACAATCGAGATTCTCTCTGATATTTTGAGCAGCCCAAACAATATCTTAGCCATAGAATACTTAAAAGCCTTAAAACGCCTTCATTCATCCATGAAACCAATTCTGTTAAAACGGATTGGTGCAGGATATCACGATACAGAGATAAATGCGGCAGAAAACAATTCCCAAAAAAAAGCAGAGGCAATTCCCACCGCCTCCGCTACTGCTATCCGCAATTTAGTATTTTCCAAAAATACAGTAATTTCACCTGTAATACCTGCCTCTCCAGCTTCTGTCCTGCTATCGGACGTATTACAATCTTCCATGCCGGATTCTGCCCTGCGCATTTTAACCGATTACTTAAAACAATATCCTCCAATCCATGTAGATGATTTTTCTCCACTCCTGGGCTACCAGCTTTTAACCCGGGATAAGAGCAGCATTTCCCATATCGGCGATATCACTCCGGAAATTGCCAACCG
>JAGAIK010000304.1 GCA_017626625.1 Roseburia sp. | reverse complement strand
GGGTTACATGGAAAAGGCAGCGGAGACAGTAGGAAGAGAAGAAATTTTAAAACTTACCAACGAATTTACTTATCGAAAATATTTGATGAATAAAGAACAGGTAAAGGATTTTTTTAAGAAAATCACCGTACCGGAATATATTGCGTTACACCACATCGCATCCGGCAGCGAGACATCGGATATCTATTCGGGAAGAACCTATTTAAAAGAATTATCTGAGAAAATGCAGATTTCCATTCACCAGACTTCCAAAATGGTGGGGACGCTGCGGGATAAAGGTTTTTTGGTCTGGTCCCATGACGGAAACGGCAGTGAGGGCACCTATGTCACCATCACCGAAAATGGGCGCAAACTGCTTTGTGAGCAGGAAGAGACGCTGAAAAAATATTATGAAAAAGTCATTCAAAGGTTTGGAAAAGAAAATCTGATTCAGCTTCTCCAGTTGATGAAACAGTTAGAAACCGTGATGAGCAGCGAAGTAGAAGAATGGGGGGAACCGGATGAAATACATGGAACAGATGAATGAATACGTGAAGGGGCAGGAGGAACGCTGCCGCAGAAATGACAGCATTGCCCCAAGGCTTTATGAAGAATATGGTGTCAACAGAGGACTGCGGGACGAGAACGGAAACGGAGTTCTGACAGGACTTACCAATATTTCCAAAATCGTTTCCTCAAAGATTGTGGACGGACAGAAGGTTCCCTGTGAGGGCGAACTCTGGTACCGGGGCTATCAGGTGGAAAATCTGATTAACAGTCTGGGAGAGGCGGAGATGGGGTTTGAAAAAATTGCCTATCTGCTTTTGATGGGAGAACTGCCCGATGAGAAGCAGGAAAAGGAATTTCGCGACTGGATTGGGCGCTGTCGGACACTGCCCACCAATTTTACCCGTGATGTGATTATGAAAGCACCAACAGAGGACATTATGAACTCCATGACCAGGAGTATTTTAACCCTGGCTTCCTATGATGAAAATGCGAAAGACATCAGCGTCAGCAATTCCCTGAGACAGTGTATTCAGTTAATCAGTGAATTCCCGCTGTTGGCGGTTTACGGGTACCACGCCTATAACCATTATGAGAAAAATGAGAGTATGTATATCCATCAGCCGGACACCTCCATTTCCACGGCGGAGAATCTTCTGATGCTGATGCGTCCGGATAAGAAATATTCCGTTGTGGAGGCAAAGGTGTTAGATACGGCTCTGATTCTGCACATGGAACATGGCGGCGGCAATAACTCTACCTTTACCACCCGGGTGGTTACGTCCTCCGGCTCAGATACCTACTCCACCATGGCGGCGGCGATGTCCTCGCTGAAGGGACCGAAGCACGGCGGCGCCAACATCAAGGTCATGGAAATGATGACGGATATCCGCGCCCATGTGAAGGACTTTTCCGATAAGGACGAAATTGCGGCATATCTGGCAAAAATCATTGACAAAGAGGCATTTGACAGAAAAGGTCTTGTCTATGGCATGGGTCATGCGGTATACTCCCTGTCCGACCCAAGAGAGCGGGTGTTCAAGCAGTATGTGGAAGAACTGGCGGCGGAAAAGGGCAGGCAGCAGGATTTAATGCTCTATGAGAATATCGAAGAACTGGCGCCGAAATTAATTGCGGAAAAGAGGCATATTTTTAAGGGCGTCAGCCCCAATGTGGATTTTTACAGCGGATTTGTCTATGACATGCTGGGGATTCCCCAGGAGCTTTATACGGCGATGTTTGCAGTGGCGAGAATTGTCGGCTGGAGCGCCCACCGCATCGAAGAACTGATTTGTGCGGATAAGATTATACGTCCGTCCTATATGAGTGTTATGGAGAAAAAATAATAATTTTTGAAAATGACAAATTGATAGAGTTGTAATTTTAAAGGAAGCCGGGAGGGGACTGCTGCACGAAGTAATTCGTGTGACAGTCCCCTTCCAGCAGCCCTACACCGTGGTATTCACCCCATTGACAGCCGCATGTTCGTCCTCCTCCATGGGAATCACCAGGCATTTTTTCCCGTCAATCATCTGGGAATGAATCTGCCCCACCTTTTCCGGTTTCACCCGAAGAATCACATCATAGGTCTTTACCGCAGGCACATCCTCCCCGTCCTCGCTTTCCGCCACCGGAAGGGCACGGGTTTCCTCTAACTGCTGTTTCAGGCTTTCCACCTGCTGTACCAGCTCTAACCGCTCTTTCCGTTTGGCATTCACCTCCAAAAGCTTCGGGTCCACCAGATTTTCCGCCACCGGGACTTCCTCGCCGAACACATCTTCATAGTTTTTCCCGATGACCGCAGCCTGTTCCTCAGAAACACCGCTCTCCGACAGCACAGAAGAAATCGTATCCAAGGTCACGGGCACAGGCTCCGGTTCTACAGTTTCGTCCTCCGTCACCGGAATCAAATCGTTCAGGTTGTCCTGAATATCGAGGAACAAAGCCTCGCTCTTCTCGTCATCTTCGCCGATGACTTCCTTTACAATGCTCTGGAACGTCAGTTTCTGTTCCGTAGCAGTAAATTTAGAGCCGCAGCCTAACCCCGCCTCCATAAATTCCGCATGGGGCGTTTTCGTGTCTCTGGTATAGAACATCACAGAGTGGATATCTGTGCTCCGGTCCGTAAAGGCAGGAAATACAAATCCGGTATCGGGAACACCCACCACCCAGTCACGGATACGGGGACCAATCCGGTTCTCATCTTCCCGGTAGCCCAGCCCCGCTTTTGAGAGGGAAACCGGACAGATGGCGCAGAGCAGATACTCATAAACCTCCTCCGACTCATCCAATTTGTTATTATCAGAGGTTTTCGTCATCACATCATAAGCGTCATGGAATACCAGAATCAGATAATTCCCCACATAACTGTAACTCTCAATCACCAGGTCATAAAAAGCCTCCATCAGCTCGTCACTCTTTAAGGCACTTTC
>JAGAIK010000303.1 GCA_017626625.1 Roseburia sp. | reverse complement strand
CCTGAGTTTGTATCACACAAAACAAATGCAGAGACAATATCATCCTTGTTAAGCAAGACATAAAGTCGATTGTTTCTGATGTCCTCATTAAAAAACTCACAAGGATAAATATCATCCCATATTTGTATCTGCTCGCGATTCATTTTTTGGATTATGTCCTTGTATACAGATTTAAGCTGAGGTAAATCTTGCATAACTGCTAATCTAAAATCCATTCTAATTAACCTCAAAAATTCCGATTTATCAATGGCTTCATTATAGCATAGCGGCGTTAGAGCGTCCATAAAAACGTATCAAAAATCTGTTCCTGCCTGTCTGTACCAGCCCTTGTTATGCCTGTGCAACTCAAGTCTTGCCATTATACCAGCCCCCTTTCTTGTCCGTACCAGCCCTTGTTATGCCTGTGCAACTAAGGTATAATAGGGAGCAGGTGAAAGCTTATCAGAACGTTACCTGTGTATGATAGCAGCTTTAGAAAAAAGAGTTTTTGAGCAGGTGGCAACAGCCGGGAAAATAAAACGTCTGGTCAGATTCATTTTAAGAAAACAGGATACAGAGAGGAACAGATATGTTGCAGGAAATAGCGGAGATTTCCGACGGAAAAATTTATGGGGTAAATGATATGGTAAAGGCAGCCTGCAACGATTGCGAGGGCTGCCATTCCTGCTGTGAAGGGATGGGGGATACTATTTTGTTGGACCCCTATGATGTCTGGCGGCTTACCGGAGGACTTGGAAAAAACTTCGAAATGCTTTTGGCAGCGGAGGTGGAGCTTCATGTGGAAAATGGCGTGATTGTGCCGAATTTAAAAATGGCAGGGGAAAACAGCAGGTGCGTTTTTTTAAATAAGGCGGGCAGGTGCAGCATACATACCCTGCGTCCAGGGCTCTGTCGTGTGTTTCCCTTAGGCAGAATTTATGAGGACGGGAATGTAACTTATTTTTTACAGAGAGAAGCATGTAAAAAGAGTAACCGAACCAAGGTAAAGATAAGCAAATGGTTAGACACGCCGGAACTGAAAACTTACCATCGTTTTTTGGCGGACTGGCATAGTCTGAAAAAAGCGGCAGAGCAGATTTGTAATGCCGGAGAGGAAAACAGCGCCAAAACCGTGAATCTGTTTTTACTGACTTTATTTTTCATAAAACCTTATGAAACGGACAAGAATTTTTACGAACAGTTTTATGAGAGAATGAAGCAGGCGCAGGCAGTGCTTCCGGGACAGCGGGAAAACCTGTAAAAACAGCAGGAACAATCCGGTGAAGTTCCGCATAGAATAGGTGTGAAAATGATATTGTGATGGTATCGGAATGTATTGTCAGAATCGAATTGTGCATACGATACAGTCTGGAGATTCTTTATATAAACTGTCCAGACAGTATAAAACGACAGTAACAGAACTTATTCTCGGAAATCCGGGAGTAAACCCCTATAATTTACAGGTTGGAATGGAACTGACGGTTTGTCCCGGCGCAGATTATGACGGACCGGGTATGGGAAATACCGGAAATATGGGCGGAAGCAACGCTGGAATGCCCGGAACCATGGGTGGAGGAACCTCCGGAATGCCTGGAAATATGGGAAGCGGAAGCAATGCCGGAATGCTGGGGAACATGGGCGGAAGCAACGCTGGGATGCCTGGAACCATGGGAAGTGGAAATAATGTTGGAATGCCTGGAGGCATGGGAAGCAGCAATACCGGGAATATGGGAAACGGAACCAACGCCGGAATGCCGGGGAACATGGGCGGAGGCAATACCGGAATGCCCGGAAACATGGGAAGTGTGGGCGGAGGAACCAACGCTGGAATGCCGGGGAACATGGGCGGAGGCAATACCGGGAATGTGGGAGGCGGAACCTCTGAAATGCCCGGGAACATGGGCGGAGGAAGCAGCGCCGGAATGCCGGGAACCATGGGCGGAGGAAGCAGCGCTGGAATGCCGGGGAACATGGGCGGAGGCAATACCGGGAATGTGGGAGGCGGAACCTCTGGAATGCCGGGAAGCATGGGCGGAGGAACCAACGCCGGAATGCCTGAAAATATGGGAAGCGGCAATACTGGAACTATGGGCGGCGGAGGAACCTCTGGAATGCCCGGAAATTCAGCAGACGATAATGCGGTAACTATGTGCCGGGGTGTCATGGAGTTAGACCAGAACATGCGCCTTGCATGGCTGAGCCATGTGTATTGGGCGAGAATGTACCTGATGAGTGCGCTTTCAGATTCCCCGGATCAGCAGGAGGTGGAGGAACGCCTGTTAGAGACGGCAGACGAGATTGCCAACGTTTTTGCAGATTTTCTTTCCAACAATGCCACAAGACAGCTCCGCAACCTTTTGACAGAGCATATTGAGATTGCGGGGGAGATTATCCATGCTCTGAAAGCCGGAAATATGGAAAATTATGACGGGCTAATCAAAGAGTGGTATTCCAATGCAAACCAGATTGCCAATTTGTTAGGGGCACAGAACCCCTATTTTTCCGGAAGAGAAACCAGAAACATGCTGCTGAAGCACCTCGATTTAGAGCGGGAGAGCATCGAGCATCAGGTCAACGGGGAGTACAGCCAGAGCATTGACACCTTCCGGGATATCGTGGATCAGGCAGTTCAGATGGCAGATTTTTTCGCCAGAGGGCTTTTAGCAAGATAGTGGGGACGATTATTCCATGAGGAAATATCAGGTATCAATGAAAATAATAAAGAGTTGACATAACATGAGAAAATGCAGGAAAAATTGTCGGAAACAGGCATTTTTCGTAAAAAATGATTTGACGGAACCCGCATTTGTGATAAGATATATTCGTTAGTCCCGACGGGGATAATGGATGATAGAAGTTATCGGAGGTTCAGAAGAGATGATAAAAGTTGTGAAATTTGGCGGCAGCTCCCTTGCAAGTGCGGAACAGTTCGCAAAGGTAGGAAAAATAATCAATGCTGATAAAGAGCGCAGATATGTGGTGCCCAGCGCCCCGGGAAAAAGAAATGCCAAGGACACCAAGGTGACGGATATGTTATATGCCTGCTACGATTTAGTGGAGGCTGACGAGGATTTCCGGGTTGCATTGATGAAAATTAAGGACCGTTATGACGCCATTATCAATGGTCTGAATCTGAAATTATCCTTAGAGGAAGAATTTAAGAAAATCACAGAGAACTTTAAAAATAAAGCGGGCGTGGACTATGCTGCTTCCCGCGGGGAATATTTAAACGGTATCATCATGGCAAATTATTTAGGCTATGAATTTGTAGATGCGGCAGAAGTTATCTTTTTTGATGAGGAAGGCAATTTAGATGCCGATAAGACGGATAAGGTTTTGGGCGAGCGTCTGAAAAAGACGGAAAAAGCAGTGGTTCCCGGCTTTTATGGTATGGGCGCAGACGGAAGGGTACGCACCTTTTCCAGAGGCGGCTCTGATGTGACAGGTTCCATTGTGGCAAAGGCGGTTCATGCAAGCTGTTACGAGAACTGGACCGATGTCTCAGGTTTTCTGGTGGCTGACCCAAGAATCATCGACCAGCCGGCAGCAATCAAGACCATTACCTACCGTGAACTCAGGGAGTTATCCTATATGGGTGCCAGCGTGCTTCATGAGGATGCGGTATTCCCGGTAAGAAAAGCCGGTATTCCCATCAATATTAAAAACACCAACGCACCGGAGGATGAGGGAACTTGGATTGTAGAGAGCACCTGCCACCAGTCGAAGTACACCATTACCGGTATCGCCGGCAAGAAAGGCTTTGTCTCTGTCAATATCGATAAAGATATGATGAATTCAGAGGTTGGGTTTGGGAGAAAAGTGCTTTCCGCTTTTGAGGAAAACGGTATTTCCTTTGAACATATGCCTTCCGGCATCGACACCATGACGATTTTTGTACATCAGCCGGAATTTGAGGGAAAAGAGCAGGCAGTGATTTCCTCTATCCACAGATTAGCACAGCCGGACAGCATTGAGTTAGAAGGAGATTTGGCGTTAATTGCAGTGGTAGGACGTGGTATGAAATCCACCCGTGGAACGGCAGGAAGAATTTTCTCTGCATTAGCACATGCCAATATCAATGTAAAGATGATTGACCAGGGTTCTTCTGAACTGAATATCATTATTGGTGTCAGCAATGCGGACTTTGAGAACGCTATCCGTGCCATCTATGATATTTTTGTGGTAACACAGTTATAAAAAGACACAGGTTTTCCCCGTTTTGGGGCGGGGAGCGGACAGAAGCGATGAAAAAAGAACATCAGGAAGAAAATATACTGAAAAAGCTGTTACAAGGCAGGGCTGCAATCGTGGGGACGGTTGCAGTCACTGTCTTTTTGTGTTTTTTTACCCTGTTTGAATTTACTGCCCTTTATCTGGAGTGGGAGATACCTGTGCTGAAGGTGGTAACAGGGGAGGAAAAGAGCTGGTTTGCCGGAGATTATAAGCAGGAAATTGCATTAGATGACAGCCGGGAAAATGTACCGTTTTCAGAGCAGGGGACGGGCAGCGCTGACACCGGGCAGGATGCTTTGCCGGAGGAAAATACAGGTACAGGCGGAAACGGACAGACAGGCGGTAGTAACGGAGAGCCGGGTGGCAGTAGCAGAGAGCGAAGCGGCGGAAATGGAGAGCCGGGCGGCAGTAACGGACAGGCAATAGGAAAGCAGTTGGAAGATGAGACAGGCATCGATGAAAACGGACAGCCCGGAGAGCAGGAAAATCCAGCCGGAAATACAGAGACAGCAAATGGAAAAGAAAATATGCAGGATATCGAAGCTGTGGAAAGTACGGAAAATTCAGAGCAGCCGGAGTTCCCTTATTATATCCGTATCAACCGCAGACAGAATTGCGTCACGGTATATACTTTAGACGAGGAGGGGGAATATACAGTTCCCTATAAAGCCATGGTCTGTTCCACCGGACTTTACAATGCAACACCCCTGGGAACATTTCAGATTTCTGACAAATACCTCTGGCGGGAACTGTACGGCGGTGTTTATGGGCAGTATGCTACCAGAATCCATGGCGGTGTGCTGTTCCATTCCGTACCTTATTACAAAAAGGCGAAAAATACCCTCTGTACGGAAAAATATAATAAATTGGGGCAGCAGGCTTCTATGGGATGCGTCCGACTGACCACAAAGGATGCCAAGTGGATTGCAGATAACTGCCCGGCGGGAACTACGGTGGAAATTTATGATGACGACGACCCGGGTCCCCTGGGAAAACCACAGGCGGAAAAGCTTGCTCCTGACGATCCCAAGCGGGGATGGGACCCCACCGACCCGGATGAGGAGAATCCATGGAGGGAATGGTACGAAGAAATGTAAAAGTTCAGGGTTTTTGTGAAAAAAAATTTGCATAACGAAAAGGCGACATCGTATGTTTTCATTCGATGCCGCCTTTTAAACTATTTCGTCCATGGGACTATACCTCGTTTCGTATATTTTGGAACCGTTGTTCCAATTCTTTGGTTCTTCTTCGCTTTTTGTTTCAACTGTGAGCAGCGTGAGTATCGTTGCTGTTCTCTTTACTTCAAAGAGTATCCGTCTTTTGAAATAAAGCCGATATCTATTTTAAGCTTTTCTGAGAACCGTCTCTTCTACTCTCATTTGAATATAAAAACGAATGCGCTTACGTGTTTGGTGGTCTGTACCTCTCTTTCTTTGTTATTTCCTTGAAAGTTTAGTTATCGTCTCCGGTGGTCCGTACCTTCCTTTCTTAGATTTTGTTTCTTTTGTTTTGATAAGTTTATTATATCTGGTAAAAGAGGAAAAGTCAAGCATTAATTTAGAAAAAAGTTAAAAAATATTTTAAAATACAAAATATATGGCGTGTATTATGCAAAATAACTGAAAATAATAACAGGAATTTGGACAATTTTATAGAACAGCATTGTAAAGTCTGGTGTAACAGACCGTGGCTTTATGAATAGAAGGGAGGTGCAGCATGAACGCATATTTGTAAAGTCTGGTGTAACAGGCTATGGCTTTCTGGGGATTAGATAAAAGGAATTTATCGGAAAAATGAGAAGGGAACAACAGAATTAAAAAATACCAGCATGGAGACACAGGCAGATTCTGCAGAAAGATAAAGCAAAGGCAACATCGTATGATATTCATTCGATGCCGCCTTTTAAACTATCTCGTCCATGGGACTATACCTCTCTTTTTTTCTTATTTGGAACTCTGGTTCCACTTTTTTGGACTTCTTCGCCTTTTTATTCAACCTTTCGATTTCTGTCTCCTGTGACATTTGGAATTGTACCATATCTCAATGTTGTAGGTCTGATACTAATTCAATGTTCCTGCTTAGGAATGTCACGTTTTCCTCTCTCATTTGAATGAAAAAACGAATGCGCTTACGTTTTCGGTGGTCTGTACCTCTCTTTCTGTAGTATCGTTTTTGGAAGTTAAGTTATCGTTTCTGGTGGACTGTACCTTCCTTTCTTTTAAGATGTGTTTCTTTTGTTTTGTTGAGTTTAGTATATCTGATAAAAAGAAAAAAGTCAAGCATAAAATGCAAATATTTTTAAAAAATATTTCTTGAAACAAATAATTGGATAAAAATAATGAAATATT
>JAGAIK010000024.1 GCA_017626625.1 Roseburia sp. | reverse complement strand
GCATCCGGCGATTTCCACGTCATAATTATAATTTTTCATAAAAGCCTCATTTCCCTGCTAATTCCAACATCTTCGTCAGTGTTTTTTTCGCCGGCTCTGCGGTGTTTTCGTCAGCAGCAACTGCATTCTCCCCTGTTTTTAACACATGGATAATGTTGTCTAAAGTGATTTTTTTCATATCCGCACAGATTGGGGTGGTTTTCGGAAAATAGAAGGAGGCATCCGGACGTCTTTGCTTTAATGCAAAGGAAACGCCTTCCTCCGTTCCGATAATAAATTCCTTCTTCCCACTCATTTCTGCATGGGCAATGATGCCGCTGGTGGAACCGATATAGCCCGCCAACTCCAATACCTTTGCATTGCATTCCGGGTGGACGAGCACCTCTGCATCGGGGTGTTCCTCTTTTAATGCCAGAATTTCCTCCGCTTTCATGGTCTCGTGAATCGGGCAGTACCCCTCATTGATATGTATTTCCTTCTCCGGCACCTGCTCTGCCACATGCCTTGCCAGATTCTTATCCGGGATAAATAAAATGTGCTGATTCGGCAGGTTTCTCACAATGTCTACCGCATTGGCGGAGGTCACCGATACATCGGACCAGGACTTGATTTCCGCCGTGGAATTGATATAGCAGACCACTGCCAAATCCGGGTACTTTGCCCGTGCCGCCTCTACGGTTTCCTTTGTCACCATATGCGCCATAGGGCAGTCCGCTGTCGCATCCGGCAGCAGCACTGTCTTTTCGGGATTTAACAGCTTTGCGCTCTCTCCCATAAAGGAAACGCCGCAAAATACCAGCGTCCGGTTGGATAATTCAGTTGCTTTTTTGCTCAGAAAGAAAGAATCCCCGATGTAATCCGCCACTTCCTGTACCTCCGGTGAGACATAGTAGTGAGCGAGAAGAACGGCGTCTTTCTCCTGCTTTAATTGTTTGATTTCTTCCTGTTTTGTCATTGTTCCTCGACCTTTTTGCTTTTTTGTGTGCCATCCGGCAGAATGCTGCGTCATGCGGCAGGTTTCCCCGCCGGGTCAGAGATGACGCATTTCTGCGGATTTTTATGTAACTGACAGTTAGTATAGCACTTATCTATACAGGTGACAAGACAGTTTTTCAGGAAATTTTATTTCGCGTTGGAAGGATTTGTTACTGCCCTTTCTTCCTCATAACACTGTGGAGACGGAAGCCCTTCCGCTGTTCAAACAATTCCAGCGTTAAACCGGATTTGCGGCAGAAGCTTTCAAAATCTTTTTTCCCGTAACAGGCAACATCTCCCTTTCCTATCAAATGAGCCAATGGTATTTCGATACCATTAATGAGTTTCAGCAAAAAGGGGGACGCTGTCATATCCCGGATAATCAGACGTCCGCCGGGACGAAGCACCCTCTCACAGCTACGAAAGAAATCCACCGGATGGGGATAGTGATGGAAACTCATAGAGCAGGTTATCACGTCAAAGGAATCGGGCGTAAACGGAAGATTTTCACAATCCCCGCATACAAATTCCGCATTCGCCGTTCCTTTTGCAGCGGCGACACCAATCATCTTAGGCGACAGGTCAATTCCCGTATAATGTTTCTCCGGATATTTTTCCGCCAGCAATGCTATCACGGCGCCCGTGCCGCAGCCTGCGTCTAACACATCCGTAAAATCCTCTTTTTCCAGTTCGGCAAGAATATCGGGATAATCCTTACGGCACAGATTGTACACGCTGGGATTACTGTCATCAAATTGCTCCGCCGCTTTATTAAATTCACTTAACGTCAAGGTTTTCAGTTGTTCTGCTGATTTTGCCATATCTGTAATTTCCTTTCTTATGGTTAGTTCAAGCTAACTTATATTCAAAATAAAAACAGGTTCTCTCACCTATATAAATTGGATTATACTGCGAATCACAGATTTTTTCAATCCCGCCCGCATGAAAAATCTCCAATATATACTTCTTCCTTTTCAGCGTAAAAACCTCCTTTGCGACCTGTACGTATTTTAACTATACCAACAGATTTTAGCCAGTAACTGAGATTGGGCATATTCCACAGGCAGAGGTTCCGGGAGTTCCGATGTGCAGAGTTAAGATGTTCTAAGCTGGCTGTGGAAGGTTGTGGATGAGGGACGCAAACGGTGTAACTCGCCTTCCATGGCTCGATTACACCTTTTCAGACATCCATGTCTGAAATTGCTGTGTGATGGTACAGCCGGCTAAGAACATCTAAACTCTTTCTATAGTCACTCCCGGAACCTCTGCCTGTGGAATAT
>JAGAIK010000302.1 GCA_017626625.1 Roseburia sp. | reverse complement strand
GTCATTGACCGTCGCCGACAAGTCCTCCGGCAGCAGAAAGCGGTAACCTCCGGTCACCACCGCCGCCTTATCGCTTTCCGCAGCTCCGCTTTCTGTGCTGCCGCTCCCGGCGTCCCTGGCGTTTTCGTCCTCCGCTGTGCGGGCTGTTTCCTGCCCTGTTTCCCCGGCTCCGGTTTCCTGACCCGTTTCCCCGCCTCCGGTTTCCCCAGCTCCGGTTTCCCCAGCTCCGGTTTCCCACCCGGATGACGTTGTTTCCCCAGCTCCGGCTGTTTCCCCTGATACCGCTTTCTCTTCTGCCCTATCCATACTGCCGCTGCAGGCGGTCACTCCAAGGGTAAGTCCCGCTGCAAGCAGCATTGCTGCCCTAAATTTTTTCATAAAAAATCCTTTCCTTTTTGTCCGCCCTTCCGGTGGCACATTCACATTTAACTGAAAGTGAATGCGTCACTGCACTAATTGTTTTGGTATCTGCGCTTTCTCGCTATCTCAAGCGCAGTCATTTCCGCATCGTAAATGCGTTTTGCCATGGTTTCTATCGCTCCCGCTGCGCCGCTGATGTTTCCGGAGGTCGCAGCAATTTTGCTCACAACCTTTTTTCCTTTTTTCACGTAGCTTTCCGAATTTGTTCCGCTCCAGCTTTTTTGCACGGAATCCATGCAGGGAGCCAGCTTGCTGTCCTCTAACTTAGACAATTCCTTTCCGATGGTTTTTAACTCTTCCGCCTGCTTCATGGCATGATTATAATTAAATTTAATCTCATGTTCTGTCATAACACTTCACCCCCAAATTATACCAGAATATTTCCCGGCAGTTTATTAGACAACTGCTGGTTTGCACTTTCCGTTTCCTCGTAGATATCTGCCATGTCCAGCAAATCCTTCGGATGTTCCTTCAGTCGCTTTACCACAGTGGGAATATCCTCTTTTATGGTCTGATAATATTTCTGGTGCTGGCTGCTTGCGTCTCCCTCCCAGTATTTCTTTGTTCCCAAAATCACGGTGCCGATGGCATTCAGCTCCTTTTCAACCGTCTGAATGGAAGCGGAAATCGAATCCGCTTTTTTCTTTAATTCTTCCGGTTTTACCTTTAAAACAATTCCCATTTTACCTGCTCCTTTCTATATATTTACCGCCGCAATCAATGATTCCACCTGCTTCTCACACTTATCATATTCCGACCTTGCCGTATCTTCATAGGCGGCAATGCCCTCTAAGGAGCTGCACAGTTCCGCCAGTGCTTTTATGTCCTTGTTAAATGCCTGATTAAATGCCTTATTTGCTTCGCCGGACCACATACTGTTCAGCTCCGCCACATCCGACTGCATTGCCTCAAGCTTTTTTTGTACCTGTTTCAAATCTTTTAAAATCGAATCGTTGTCTTTTTGCAGGGTTTTCGTATTGATTTTAATTTTTTCCGCCATTTTTCTCTCCCATTCTATGATTTTTGTGCTGTTGCTGAATTTTGCGTATCTTTGGCTTTACCGGAATACAATATGCAGTTCCTCTAACATCTGCCCCACAAAGCCATAATCCGTTACGCCAAACTGATTTCTTTTTCCCGGCAGAACTTTGCCGTTGGCAAGCCGCTCCTCCGTTTCCTCGTAACAGTGCACAATCTCAAAGAGAGTCTCCCGCAACTGTGTTAAATCCCTCTTTTCCTCCTGCATCTGCTCTAAGTACTTGTAAAGCGCCTTCTTATCCGCGCCATCCTCCGCAAAACCATGAAAATCGGTGCAGACAGCCTCCATTCTCTGAATCAGATGATTTAGTATCTTTTCCTGTTCTTCTAACTCACTGACACATTTTTTTATCTGTGGTATCGAAATTTCAAACATATCTTACACCCCTTTTCTGACACAACTAACTATATCATAGATTTGGATTTTTTTTCATTTTTGCGACAGACGACACGGGAAATGGGACGAATAACCAGTTTTTTTCCATTTCATTCAAAATTTCCTTCGAAAATCCGCCCGCTGCCTCCCCGTGAAGGTAACCATCCACCACCGCCTCGGCAATGGTCTCCTCATAAGAAATGCCTCCGTCCTCCTGCTCCCCTGAGGCGTAACCGGAAATACTGCCGCAGGCTTCCTCATAGGATAGTTCCCTTTCTTTCCGGTAGCTTTCATAGGCATTTTCTGTAATTTCCCGGGCAGTGGTCTGGTTCCAATTTACCCCGTCCATATGATAGGAAGAGAAAGCAGACGCATTTTCCTCCGTAATACAGGTAAAATCCGTAAGTCCATAGCGTTCCATACGAATCCGGCTCACCAGCACATGGGCTAACTCATGAACCAGCAGCGTCTCCACCTTCGTCCCCTCCATCCAGTGTCCTTCTGCCACGGACTTGCGAATGAGATTTTCCAACCGTGTGGGATTTAAAAATTCCCGCTCTCCCAGTACAATGCGCAATTCCATCTTTATCGGATAAAGCCCCTCTGCGGCAGATGAAAGTTCCGCATACTCCGTCACTGCAACCGTTCCGGCAGGCACTTCCCCCACCCGCAGGCCGCCAAGACTTCCCTCAAGAACCGGG